>JARRKE010000008.1 GCA_037388465.1 Gammaproteobacteria bacterium | reverse complement strand
TCCGGCGCGCCGCGCCGGATGCCGGGCTGGCCGATCAGGATATGCGCCTGCGCGGACGGATACGGAATGCGGATGGTCTGCGCTTTGCCCAAGGGCGGCACGGGAGGCAGCGCCGGTGCCGGCTTGCCTTCGGCCAGCGCCGCGCCGATGCGCGCCGCGATCTTCTCGGCCTGCGCGCGATCCACCGCCCCCACCAGGGCCAGCACCCCGTTGCGGGCCACGTAATAACGGCGGAAGTAATCCGCCACGTCGCTGCGCCGTATCCGCTTGAGGCTTTGCATCGTGCCCTCGGGGGGCGATGCGTAAGGATGATCGCCGTAAAGCGCGTGCATCATGGCCTTGTCGGCGATGGCACCCGGGTCCTGCTCCTGCGCCTGCAGCCCCACCTGCATCTGTTTCAGCGTGCGTGTGTAGTCGGCCTGCGGGAAGGTCGGCTTGGCCAGCAGGTTGATCAGGGTAGACAGGGACGGATCCAGGTATTCGGGCGCATTCAGGCTGCGCAGGCTGACCCAGGCCATGTCGCGCAGGGCGCCGGTATCGAACTGGGCCCCGACCGCATCGAAGCGGGCCGCGATGGCGTCCGCATCCATACCGTCCGCGCCACTGCCCACCAGGTTGCTGGTGAGCTGGGCGAGGCCGGGGTGTTTGCCGTCGTAGGCGCTGCCCGCGTGAAACACCAGCCGGATATCCAGCATCGGTACCTGCGGGGCGTGAACGAAATACACCTTCAGTCCGTGCGTGGTGATCCAGTGCTGGATGTCCGGATTCGCCTCGGCCCTGACCGGGCCCAGCAGGACCAGGGCCAGCAGCAGGAACAACGGTTTGCGCGGGGAAATAGCCATTAACGGATCGGACCGGAGCTGGCGCCGCCGGAACGCGGCGGGCGGTTGGGATCGATGGGCAGGGGCTTGAGTTCGGCGATGGTGCGGCCCGCAGCCACCAGGTATTTGCGGGCCACGGCCTGTACCTGGGCGGCGGTGACCGCCTTGATGTGCGCCGTATAGGTCTCGGCGAGATGCCAGTCCAAACCGAGTGCGGCGAGCATGCCCAGCTGCGTCGCCTGGTGCGAAAGCGAATCGCGGGCGTAGACCTCCTGGGCGATCAGGCCGGCCTTGACCCGCGCCAGTTCGTCGGCGGCCACCGGCTTGTTGCGCAGATCGCCGACCTGCTTCAGCAGGGCCTGCTCCACGTCGTGGATGGAACGGCCCTCGGCGGGCGTGCCGTCCAGCATGAACAGGGTCTCGTAGCGCGCGTAGGGGTTGTAGCCGGCACTGGCGCCGGCGGCGACCTCCCGGCCGCGGATCAGGATTCTCGGCAGGCGCGCGCTGTCGCCGCCCGAAAGAATGCCGCCCAGCACCTGCAGGGCATAGGGCTCCCAGGACTCGGTGGCGGTGGGAATGCCCGGCACCTTGTAGCCGATCAGCACATAGGGCAGCTTGGCCGGGGCCTCGACGGTAATACGCCGTTCACCACGCTGCGGCACCTCGGTGCGCGGCTTGTCGACCGGCAGGGGATGCGCCTTGAGCGGACCGAACGCCTGGCGGGCGAGCTTGAATACCTGCTGCGGCTCCACATCGCCGGCCACGACCAGAATGGCGTTGTCGGGCACGTACCAGCGCCGGTACCAGCGGCGCAGGTCATCGATGGTCAGGCTTTGCAGGTCGGGCATCCAGCCGATCACCGGATGGTGATAGGGACTGTTGACGAAGGCGGCCGCCATGAAGCGCTCGAAGGTCAGGGACTCCGGATCGTCCTCCACCCGCATGCGTCGCTCCTCGCGCACCACGCGGATCTCGCGCTCGAAATCACTCTTCCCCAGCGTGAGGTTGTGCATGCGGTCCGCCTCCAGCGCCAGCGCCGTCTTCAGGTGGCGGTGGTCCAGGACCTCGTAGTAGGCGGTGTAATCGCGGCTGGTGAAGGCGTTTTCCTGGCCGCCCAGCCGGTCGATGGTGCTGGTGAAGGTCCCGCCCGGGTGGGCGTGCGTGCCCTTGAACATCATGTGTTCCAGCGCATGGGAGATGCCGGTGATGCCGTCGTTTTCGTCGCTGGCACCGACGCGGTACCAGACCTGCGATACGACGATGGGCGCGCGGTGATCCTCCTTGACGATCACCTGCATGCCGTTGGCGAGCTTCAGGGTGTGGACGTCGCCATTGCCGGCCAGGGCCGTGCCCAACCAGCCCAGCAGCGCCAGGCACAGCCAGAGCCGCCACCGGCGGGCGCCGGTGGTGGTAGCATACGCGGCCTGATATTCGTGATGTTTGTAGCCCGGCAAGACGGAGTCACCGATGTTCGGTTTCAAGAAAAAGCAGCCGAAGGATAACACTGAAAAGGCGCCCGCCGCCGAGGCCAGCCGCCCCGGCATGTTCGCCCGCCTGCGCCAGGGCCTGTCCAAGACGGGACACGGCCTGACGGACGGCATGGCCACCCTGATGCTGGGCAAAAAGCAGATCGACGACGAGCTGCTGGAAGAACTGGAGACCCGCCTGCTGATGGCCGACGTCGGCGTGGAGGCGACCCAGCGCATCCTCAAGGAACTCACCGCCCGCGTCTCGCGCAAGGAACTGACCGATGCGGCGGCCCTGATCGACGCCCTGCACCAGAGCATGGCCGACATCCTCAAGCCCTGCACCGCCCCGCTCGAGGTCGACCGGGAAAAACGGCCTTATGTCCTGCTCATGGTCGGCGTCAACGGCGTGGGCAAGACCACCACCATCGGCAAGCTGGCGCGCCGCTTCAAGGACCAGGGCCTGTCGGTGATGCTGGCCGCGGGCGACACCTTCCGCGCCGCCGCGGTCGAGCAGCTGCAGACCTGGGGCGAGCGCAACGAAATCCCCGTCATCGCCCAGGGCAGCGGCGCCGACTCGGCCTCGGTGATCTACGACGCCCTGCAGGCCGCGCAGGCGCGCGGCGTCGACGTGCTGATCGCCGACACGGCGGGACGCCTGCACACCCAGTCCAACCTCATGGATGAGCTCAAGAAGGTGCACCGGGTGATGGGCAAGCTGGACGAGACCGCCCCGCACGAGGTCATGCTGGTGGTGGATGCCGGCACCGGCCAGAACGCCCTTAACCAGGCCCGCCAGTTCCACGAGGCGGTGAACGTCTCGGGCATTACCGTGACCAAGCTGGACGGCACCGCCAAGGGCGGCATCGTGTTCGCCCTGGCCGAGCAACTCGGGCTGCCGCTGCGCTTTATCGGCGTCGGCGAGGCGATCGAGGACCTGCGCGTGTTCGAGGCCGAAGAGTTCGTCAGCGCCCTGCTGGCGGGTCCGCAAGAAGAGTAGACAGGGGAGTAGCAACGACTCGTGAGGGCAGGCAGAATGTCCCCCGTGACCGTGCACACGCACCATCGCCGCAGAGACCCGGCATGATCCTCCTGCAAAACGTTTTCAAGCGTTATCCCACCGGCCAGGAAGCCCTGTCGGACCTGAGCCTGGAAATCCCCGCCGGGGAGATGGCCTTTCTGACCGGCCATTCCGGCGCGGGCAAGAGCACCCTGCTCAAGCTGATCTCGGTGATCGAGCGCCCCACGCGCGGGCAGATCGTGGTCGACGGCAAAAACCTCTCCAGCCTGGGCCGGCGCCAGATCCCCCGTTTTCGCCGCAAGATCGGCATCATCTTCCAGGACCATCACCTGCTGTTCGACCGCAGTGTGTTCGACAACGTCGCGCTGCCGCTGATCATCGCCGGCTTCCGCCGCGAGGAAATCGGCAAGCGGGTGCGCGCCTCGCTGGACAAGGTCGGCCTGCTGCACAAGGAAAAAGCCCAACCCATCACGCTCTCGACCGGCGAGCAGCAGCGCGTGGGCATCGCGCGCGCGGTGGTCAACAAGCCGGACATCCTGCTGGCCGACGAACCCACCGGCAACCTGGACCCCGACCTGTCCCGCGAGATCATGAACCTGTTCACCGAATTCAATCAGGTCGGCGTGACCGTGCTGATCGCCAGCCACGATCTGGGGCTGATCCGCCCCATGGGCAAGCGCATTCTGCAGCTGAGCAACGGACATCTGGCGGACGCGGCGGCATGAAAACAACCCGCCGCCAGCGCGATCCCCAGATGCACGCCCGGCTGCAGGCCTGGGCGGTCAATCATGTGCGCGCCTTCTTTTTCAGCTTGGGCAAGCTCTACCGCGCGCCCTTCGCAAGCCTGATGACCGTCGCCGTGCTGGGCATCGCCCTGGCCCTGCCCAGCGTGCTCTATCTGGCGATCAAAAACCTGCAGGGGGTGAGCAGCGGCTGGGACCGCAGCGCGAACATCTCGCTCTATCTCAAAATGGAAACCAGCGCCGCCCAGGCTCAGTCGCTGGCACAGCAGCTGGAGGGGTGGCCCGGCGTGGCCCAGGCGCGCTACATCTCGCGCGACCAGGCCCTGGCGGAGTTCAAAAAGACCTCGGGTTTTACCGCCGCCCTGGACGCCCTGCCCGACAACCCGCTGCCGGCCGTGGTCGTGGTGACACCGACGCTGGATCACAGCCAGCCGGCCGCCCTGTCCGGGCTGTTGTTCGAGCTGCGCAAGCAACCGCAGGTCGCACAGGCCCAGCTGGATCTGCGCTGGGTGCAGCGCCTGTTCGCCATCATGGACATCGCCCGCCGCGCCGTGCTGGTGCTGGCCTGGCTGCTGGGGCTGGCGGCCCTGCTGGTGGTCGGCAACACCATCCGCCTGGACATCCAGAACCGGCGCGAGGAGATCGAGGTCGCCAAGCTCATCGGTGCGACAGACGCCTTTATCCGCCGCCCGTTCCTGTACGGCGGCCTCTGGTACGGACTGCTCGGGGGAATGCTGGGCCTGCTGATCGTCGGCCTGGTCATGGGCGCCCTGGGCGGCCCGATCTCGCACCTGGCCAGCCTCTACAACAGCTCGTTCCGCCTGGGAGGGCTGAACGGCGGGCTGGTTTTGCAGCTGCTGGCCTTGAGCGCCCTGCTCGGCCTGGCGGGCTCCTGGCTGTCGGTATGGCGGCATTTGCGGGACATCGAGCCGCGCTGACAACCCCGGATTCTGATCACCCCCGGCCAGAGGGGTGGCATTGAACGCCGCGGCGGCCGATACTGCGCCGCACCCTGTACCATAGGGGAGGAGACAGTTTTCACATGGACATCGACGACAGCGCCCACAAGATCATGCTGGTGGATGGCTCGGAATCCGCCCGCAAAATGGTCGGCCAGCTGCTCAAGAAGGGCATCGACAACGCCGAAATCACCAGTTTCACCTCGGCCCGCGAGGCCCTGGCGCATTTGCAGTTCGAGGATTTCGACCTGATCACCACCGCCCTGGCCCTGCCGGATATGGACGGCGTGGAGTTCACCCGCCAGTTGCGCGACATTCCGGGCCGGCAGCACGTGCCGGTGGTGGTGGTCTCCGGGGATGCCGACAGCCGCCAGCAGGAGGACGCCCACCAGGCCGGTGCCACGGGGTATTTCGACAAGGCCCGCGGGCTCAAGGCCCTGGTCGACTATCTCAAGGGGGTCCTGGGCGTCAGCCCCATCCGCCAGGGCGGCCACGTGCTGTACATCGAGGACAGCGCCACCGCCGCGGCTGCCGTGCGTCAGATACTGGAGATCCATGAAATCGACGTCACCCACGTGCTGAGCGCCGAGGACGGCCTGGAACTCCTGCGCCGCGACGGGCTCGAATCGCCCAAGGGTTACGATATCGTCATCAGCGACCTGTTCCTGCGCGGCGACATGACCGGCATCCACCTGACCCGCATCATCCGCAACGAGATGCGCCTGTCCCCGCTGCAGATGCCGGTCCTGCTGGTTACGGTGAGCGGCAACGAGCCCGAGGAGTACGTCAAACTGCTGAAATCGGGCGCCAACGACTTCGTCACCAAACCGGTGATCGAGGAGATCCTCATGGCCCGGGTGAACATGCTGCTGGCCCTGAAACAGCTTTACCTGGAGCAGCATCCCGCCCAGCCGGCATCGGCCCTGAACGCCTGAACGGGAACTCCCGGCCCGATTAGCACTCTAATATTCCGAGTGCTAAACTGAGTATGTGCTAATAGGGGGTACTAGTTTTCATGACTGAACAGTCCCTGATCCTCAAAGGCTCGTCCATGCCGACCCCGGTCGGCAACCTGGAAACCTATATCCAGGCGGTCAACCGCCTGCCGGTGCTCAGCGCCGACGAGGAACAGAAGCTGGCGCGCCGCTACGGGGAACAAGACGACCTCGACGCCGCCCGCCTGCTGATCATGCATAACCTGCGCTTCGTGGTGCAGGTGGCTCGCGGCTACCTGGGTTACGGGCTGCCGCTGGGCGACCTTGTTCAGGAAGGCAATATCGGCCTGATGAAGGCGGTCAAACGCTTCGATCCCGGCATGAACGTCCGGCTGGTCTCCTTTGCCGTGCACTGGATCCGGGCCGAGATCCACGAATTCATCCTGCGCAATTGGCGCATCGTCAAGGTGGCCACCACCAAGGCGCAGCGCAAGCTGTTCTTCAACCTGCGCAGCAGCCGCAAGCGCCTCGGCTGGCTGAACATGAAAGAGGCCGAATCCATCGCCGAACAGCTGGGTGTGTCCACCAAGGACGTGATGGAAATGGAATCGCGCATGAACGGCCAGGACCTGGGCTACGACCTGTCGGCCGATGACGACGAGGAATCTTCCTATTACGCCCCCGCCGCCTACCTGAGCCAGGAGGGCGAGGACCCGGCCGAACAGCTCGAGGCGGAGGACTGGGAGTCCTACAACCATCAGCGCATGGGGCAGGCCCTGTCGAGCCTGGACGAACGCGCCCGCGACATCGTCGCCCGACGCTGGCTGAGCAGCGAAAAGGCCACCCTGCACGAACTGGCCGCCGAATACGACGTCTCGGCTGAGCGCATTCGTCAGATCGAAAGCGGGGCAATCAAAAAACTGCGCAACGCCATGGCGGACTGACGCCACCCGGCACAACCCGCATCAAACGAAAAAGGCTCCCCTCCGGGAGCCTTTTTCGTTTGATGATGCCGATCGTGAATCAGTGCGCGATCAGCACCGAGAAGAAACTGATCCAGGACCAGACAATCAGCGCAATGATCAGGTAAAGGGGAAGCTTGTTGTAAAACATGGCGGCTCCTGCGCTTTAAAGTCGTACAAATCGGGTGGCTATGCTACTCAATCAGTCCTTGTCCTGCAAGGAATCCTGCTTGTTCCGCTGGGGAATGCGCGGGTCGTCGTCGTCCATCAGAATCCGGTGGGAGACCCCCTCCAGGTCGTCGTACTGGCCGCTCTTCACCGTCCAGGCGAAAAACACCAGCGCGATGACCATCAGTACGATCCCGATGGGAATCAGCAAATAAAGAATACTCATGCCTGCATGTCCTTTACGGCGAACTCAAAACTTGGACCGCATCGAGCGGGGCGGGTTCTTGAGACGCAGGGCATTGATCACCACCATCAGCGAACTGGCCGACATTCCCACCGCCGCCATCCAGGGCAGGATCACCCCGGCGGCCGCCAACGGCAGGGCAACCACATTATAAACCACCGCCCAAGCCAGATTCTGGCGGATCACGGCCAGTGTACGACGCGCCATCTCCACCGCATCGGACAGGTGCATGAGGTTTTCCGACAACAGCACCATGTCCGCCGAGGCATGCGCCAGCTGCGCCCCGCTGCCCATGGCGACTGAGACCTGGGCGCCGGCCAGCACCGGGGCGTCGTTCACGCCGTCGCCCACCATCGCGGTCACCGCCCCCGCCGCCTGCAGACGGCGCAATTCCGCCAGCTTGCCATCCGGTAGCAGGCCGCCCGACCAGGTGTCGATACCCACCTCTTCGGCCACCCGCGCGGCCACGGCGGGCTGGTCTCCGCTCAGCAGGACGACCTGGATGCCTTGCGACTTGAGGCGCTCGATGGCGCGCCGCGCCTCCTCGCGTACCTGATCACGCAGGCTGAATACCGCCAGCAGCCGGTCGTCCTCGCCCAGCACCACCTGACTCACGCCGGCCGGCGGCGTCGGTAGGTCGGCGTCGGTCTTGCCCGGGAAAACGTATTCCCATCGTCCCAGGCGATAACGCCGACCGTCGACCATTGCGCTGATCCCGCGCCCGGATTCCGCCACCGTATCGCTCACCATGGCCGGGAACTCGGCGGCGGCGCGCAGGGCCTGGGCCACGGGATGCTCCGAGCCCTGCTCCAGACCGGCCGCGATATTGAGGCAGGTATCCCGGTCCAGGTCCCCGCGCACCTCCACGTCGGCCAGCTCAAGCCGCCCGTAGGTAAGCGTGCCGGTCTTGTCGAACACCATGTGCGTAACCTTGGAAAGGGTTTCCAGGGCATGCCCGCGGGAGGTCAGCACGCCGAGCTGGGTCAAGGTGCCGGTCGCCGCCGTCAACGCCACGGGCGTGGCCAGGGACAGTGCGCAGGGGCAGGTCACGACCAGCACCGAGAGGGTGATCCAGAACGCCTCGTGCGGCGCGTACCAGTACCAGAAGGCGAATACTCCCACCGCCACCAGCAGCAGGGCGCCGACGAACCAGCCCGCCACCCGGTCGGCAAGCTGGGCCAGGCGCGGCTTTTCCATCTGGGCGCGGTCCAGCAGGCGCACGATGGAGGACAGCACGGTATCGCCGCCCACGTGCGTCACATCCATTTGCAGCGGCGACTCGACATTCAACGTTCCGCCCACCAGTTCCTCGCCGACGCCGCGCCGGCGGGGCAGGCTTTCGCCGGTGAGCAGGGCCTCGTTGATACTGCTGGTGCCCTCGACCACCACCCCGTCCGCCGGCACGACCTCCCCCGGGCGGATCAGCACCCGGTCGCCGGTCTCCAGGTCGTTCACCGTCACCACTTCGGTACGTCCGTCTACCAGCCGGGTCGCACCGGTCGGCAGCAGGCGGATGAGATCCTCTCCGGCCTCCCCCGCCTTGTGGCGTGCCAGCAGCTCCAGGAAACGCCCCACCAGCAGGAAAAACACGAACATGGTGACCGAGTCGAAATAGACATCGCCGACCTGACGCACGGTCGCCCAGGCGCTCGCCACGTAGGCCGCACCGACCGCGATCGACACCGGCACGTCCATGCCCAGCTGGCGTTTTTTCAGATCCCGCCACGCCGAGAGGAAGAACACACGCCCGGAATAAAACACCACCGGCGTGGCCAGCAGCAGACTGACCCAGCGCAGGAAATTGCGGATGTCGGGCGACATCCCGGAATAATCCCCGGCGTACAACCCCACCGCGATCATCATCACCTGCATCATGCCCACGCCGGCCACGGCGATGCGCCTGAGCGCCGCGTTGCGTTCCTTCTTGTGCAGGGCTTCCTGGCGATTGGGGTCGAAGGGGTGGGCGCGGTAACCGATGGCGGCGATCGCCTTGAGGATGTCGCTGAGGTGGATCTGGGCGTTGTCCCACTTCACCTGGGCGCGGTGGGTGGCGTAATTGACGTTGAATTCCAACACCCCGTCCAGGGCGCGTACGTGGCGCTCGTTGAGCCAGACGCAGGCGGCGCAGACGATGCCTTCGAGGATCAGCGACGCTTCGCGGACGTTTTCGGCTTCGGTACGGACGAAACTCTTTTGCAGGTCGTCGCGGTCGTAGAGGTCGTATTCGCGCAGGATGTCCGGCACCAGGGCCTGGGCCGTCACATTGTCGCGGGTGCGGTGCTTGTAGTAATCGGTAAGACCGGCATCGACGATGGCCTGCGCCACCGCCTGACAACCCGGACAACACATGGCGCGCCGCTCGCCACCGATCTGCACCGAATAATCGGTGTCGGGCGGCACGGGCAGACCGCAGTGGTAACAGCTATGATCGTGTTCGTCCGCCACGCAGGTCTCCCGCCGTCAGGCCACCCCGCATCGGCAGGTGCTCACGAAGTCCGACCGGGTGCTTTGAAAACCTCGGTCATGGCCTTGTCCTCGTAGCTGTCCTTGCCGTGGTTGATCCGCAGGAACACGTCCCAGTAGCCCGGCAGCGGCAGCATGACCTGTCCCCGGTAAAGACCGGGGCGCATCTCCTTGAGCACATGGATCTGGTCCAGACGCTCATTGGACGCACGCAGGAAATTCGCCTCGACATGGGCACCGGTCACCGGCACGCCATCGCGGTCCAGTATCTCCACCTCGAAGACCTGCTTGCGGTTGGCCATCGGCTTGTCGGAGAAGCCTTTTTTCACGGTCCAGTGCAGCGCCGCCTGCTGTTTCATCCTGGCCAGATAGGCGTCGTACTGGCCTTCCTTCATCTGATAGTTATGCAGCACCGTGCCGGGGAAGTAGGAGGTCACCTTCACGCCCTCGTCGGGCTTGGGCAGCAGCAGTGCAGCCATATGCTGGGAAAGACCCTTGCTGGACAGGGTGACGATGACCGCATCGACGGTGGCGAGCCCCAGGAAGAACAGCACGATGATGGTCGGCGCCCAGTGAAACCAGCGGGCGTTTTCGTCCTTGCCCTCGTGTTGTTCGCGCATCTCCCAGGTGGAGGTGATGATGCCGAGCACGTACGGCACGACAAGGTAAAAAGCGATATGCACGGCCAGCACGTCCAGGCCTTCCCAATGGGTGATCGCATAGGGCAGGAACGCGAGCATCGCGCCCATGCTGACGATCAACGAGACCTGCTTGCCGCGCAGCGGCGTGAACTTGTAGATCAGGACGAAGGCCAGGAAGGCCAGACCGACGCCGATTCCCAGACTTGTTACCAGACTGCTCATCGAAAACTACCTCAGGGGGTATAAAACCGCGCTGGCACCTTGATCGGCGGGATCTTGCCGTTCTGCGGCGTCAGCACGAATGAAAAATCATGATCCTCGGGAGTGGCGGTATTGCCGGGAAAGCGCACACGCACCAGCACGCGCAGGTACTGTTCGGGCGGAATGGTGAAGTTCTTGAAGTTGCCGACATCCAGCACGGCGCCTTTAAGCCCGTCGAGCCCGACCGTCAGCGTGAGCGGGCTCTGCGTCTTGTTGTTGATCTTGAGCTCGTAGCTGTTCTGGATACTGCCGTCGGACATCACCACGTACAGCGGCTGGCGGATCTGGCGCGACACGGCATCGTATTTGGTCGAATGCGTCATGCTCCACAGCAGCAGGCCGAGCACGATGGCGATCGCTGCCCCGTAACCGAAGGTCTTGCCCTTCAGGAAACGGGTCTTCTTGCCTTCCAGTTCGTTTTCCGAGGTGTAGCGTATCAACCCGCGCGGCCAGCCCATGTTATCCATGATGTTGTCACAGGCATCGACACAAAGCGCGCAGTGGATACATGACACCTGCAGGCCATTGCGGATATCGATACCGGTCGGACAGACCTGCACGCAGTATCCGCAGTCGATGCAGTCGCCGACACCGGCTGCCTGCCGCTGGTCATGCGTCTTCAGCTGCTTGTTTACCTTGTGGCGTCCCGCCTGTCCTTCACCACGACCCTGATCGTAAGACACGATCAGGGTATCTCGATCGAACATCACGCTCTGGAAACGCGCATAGGGGCACATGTAGGTGCACACCTGCTCCCGCGCCAGACCGGCCATGACGTAGGTGGTGGCGGTCAGAAACGCCGTGGTGGCATAGGCCGGGAATGGCGCCTTGCCGGTGAAGAACTGCAGCGTCAGCTGCGGCGCGTCCGCCCAGTACAGCGTAAAGGTGAGACCGGTCAGCATCGCCACCAGCAGCCACAACACGTGCGTGGCGCCGAGCTTGAAAATCTTTTCGAAATTCCACGGTTGCTTGGCCAGCCGGATGCGCGCCGGGCGTTCCCCCTGAACCAGGCGCTCCACCATGATGAACACGTCGGTCCACAACGTCTGGAAACAGAAATAACCGCAAAACACGCGGCCGAGGATGCCGGTTACGAAAAACAGCAACAACGCCGCCAGCAGCAGGAAACCCGCCAGCCAGAAAATATCCTGGGGATGAACCACCAGACCGAAGATATAAAACAGGCGGGTATTGAGGTCGAACAGCACGGCCTGGTCGGGGCCGGTGGGGCGTGCCCAGCGGATCCAGGGCAGCAGGAAGTAAACACCGTAGGCCAGGGCGAGAACGCCCCATTTGATATAACGAAAACGCCCCTTCACGGAGCGCGGATAGATTGGTATGCGCCCCTCGAATAGAGACTCTGTGGATTCGCTCATTTCTGTATAGCCCCCGAGGGGCCGGGCTGAAAACGCAAAACGGGCGGCGCGCAATGCGCCGCCCGGGTGTCAATCGCCTTACTGACCGCCGCCGAGTTCGTGGACGTAAACCGTCAGCAGCTTGATCTGCGTGGACGAAAGGCGGCCCTGCCAGGTCGGCATCACACGTGAGACACCGTGCAGGATCACATGTTCCACGGCGGCGACCTTTTCATCATAGGTCTTGGCGGCGGGAACGTTGGCGATAGTCCAGACATGGTCGGTCAGATTCGCGGAACCCTGCGAGATCAGCCCCGTGGCCTTCTCGCCGTGGCAGTAATAGCAACCGCCTTCCTGGCCGTGGAAGATCTTCTCGCCGCGCATGATGGCCTTTTCATCGCCGCCCTTGGTGCCCGACAGGCTCAGCACGTATTCGGCGACGTCATGCGCCTGGGCGTCGCTGAAGGTCGGACGGAACGAAGGCATGAAGCCGTGGTGACCCGCGGTAATGGTGTGCTGGATTTCCCGCACCGTTCCGCCCCACAGCCAGGAGTCGTCCGCCAGGTTCGGGTAGTGTCCGACCACGCCCGTGCCGCCGGCCTGGTGGCACACGGCGCAGTTGTCGCCGAACAGGGTCTTCGCGTAGGAACGCACAAAGGCCATCATGTCCGGATTGGACAGGATCTGCGCGTAGGAGCTGCCCTCGATCTTCTTGAGGTAAGCGCGCTGCTTTTCCGCTTCCGCACCGTACTCATCTTCGTACATCAGCCGTGCACGGGTGTTCCACGGAACGGTCTTCTTGACCTCCTTGCCGTCCTGTTTCACCTCGTAGGTGACGGTATCGAAACCCTTGGTGAAGGAGGTACCGACCGGCCATGCAGGATAGAGAAACCAGTAAACCACGGCGAAGACGACGGTGCCGTAGAACGCCCACACCCACCAACGCGGAAGCGGGTTGTTGTATTCCTGAAGGTCGCCATCCCAGGCGTGCCCCGTTGTCTGGACAGCGCCGGTCTGTTTCTTGTCAGCTGCGTTGCTCATGGTGATCTGCCTTCTGTTCTTTATCTATATCTGCCTCATCATCGCCGTCCTGGAGCGGGATATACCGGTAGCTTTCCAACCGCTCCGAGCGCCGCTTACCTGAGTAGACGTAAACGACAATGCCGATGAACAGCGGGAACAATAGAAACAACGCGGTCAGGGGGCTGGTCGCTATTGCTTCGATTGTTGACCAAATCTTTTCCAAATCTCATTACCCGCTGTCGGTTTCAGCCGGCGGCCATCAGACCGCCGGCCTCAGACATCAACGGAACTGGACGAAGTAGTCCTGGCTGTATTTCTGGAAATCGACCAGGGTGCCCAGCATCTGCAGGTATGCAACCAGCGCATCCATCTCGGTGATGCGGTCGGGGATACCATCGTAGTCGCCCTGCTCAGCCTGCTTGATCAGGTTGTCCTGAGCATGGTTGATGTCGAGCATCTTGGCAGTCTTTTCGCCGAACCGCTTCACGTTGGCGTCGTATTCCTGCTTCGTGCTGGAGTACGGCACACCGACCTTCTTCAAGGCCTCCATACGTTCGGCGATATCGGAATAGGCCAGGTCGTCCTTAATCAGCCACGGGAAGTCCGGCATGATGGATTCCGGCACAACCGAACGCGGATCGATCAGGTGCTGCACCTGCCACGCATTGGAGTACTTGCCACCCACGCGAGCGAGGTCCGGACCGGTACGCTTGGAACCCCACTGGAACGGATGGTCGTACTTCGACTCGGCCGCCAGCGAGTAATGGCCGTAACGCAGTTCCTCGTCACGGAAGGGACGAACCATCTGCGAGTGGCAGAGATAGCAGCCTTCGCGCTGATAGATGTCGCGACCGCGCAGTTCCAGCGGGGTGTAGGGACGGATGCCGTCCACCTTTTCCACGGTCCCCTTGAGGTAGAACAGCGGGACGATTTCGACCAGCCCGCCGATGCTGATGACCAGCAGGGTCAGGATCACCAGCAGGCCGGCATTCGTTTCAATGCTTTCGTGCTTCATGTTGTTTTACTCCGCTCGATCAGGCATTGGCCATCTTGGATGCGATCTTGGCCTCGATAGCCGCCTGCTCACGCTTGGCGGTCACAACCGTCATATAGAAGTTGTACGCCATGACAATCGCACCAGAGAGGAAGAACATGCCGCCGATCATGCGCGTGATGTAAGGCACGTGCAGGAACACCACGGATTCGACGAACGTGTACGCCAGGTTGCCGTACTGATCGAAGGCGCGCAGCATCAGGCCCTGACCGATACCGGCCACCCACATCGCGACGATGTAGAGGATGATGCCGATGGTGGCCAGGAAGAAGTGCACGTAGACCAAACGGTTGCTGTACAGCTTGGTGTCCCAGAGACGCGGCACCATGTGATAGAAGGAGCCGAAGGTGATCATCGCCACCCAGCCCAGGGCGCCGGAATGCACGTGGCCGATGGTCCAGTCGGTGTAGTGCGACAGGGCGTTGACGCTCTTCAGCGCCATCATCGGGCCTTCGAAGGTGGACATGCCGTAGAAGGACAGGCCGGTGATCAGGAACAGCATGATCGGGTCGGTGCGCAGCTTATCCCAGGCGCCCGAGAGGGTCATGATGCCGTTGATCATGCCGCCCCAGGAAGGCATCAGCAGCAGGATCGAGAAGGTCGCGGCCAGGGTCGAGGTCCAGTCGGGCAGCGCGGTCCAGTGCAGATGGTGCGCGCCCACCCACATGTACAGGAACACCAGCGCCCAGAAGTGGACGATCGACAGGCGATAGGAATACACCGGGCGGCCGGCCTGCTTGGGCACGAAGTAGTACATCATGCCCAGGAAGGCGGCGGTGAGCAGGAAGCCCACCATGTTGTGGCCGTACCACCACTGGGTCATGGCGTCCTGCACGCCGGAGAACAGCGAGTAGGACTTCATCTCCAGCATGCTGACGGGGACCGCCAAGTTATTGAAAATATGAAGAATACCCACCGCCAGGATGTAGCCCATGTAGAACCAGTTGGCCACGTAGATGTGCGGCTGGGAACGGCGGCGCAGGGTCTGGACATAGATCCAGAAATAGAAGATCCAGAGCACCGCGATCGCGATGTCAAAGGGCCATTCGAACTCGGCGTACTCGCGCGACTGGGTGTAGCCCAGCATGTAGCTGATCACGCCCAGAGCAACCGTGATGTTCCATCCGTACAGGATGATCTTGGCCAGCAGGTCGCTGCTGTACAGGCGGGCCTGGCAGGTGCGCTGTACCACATAGAACGAGGTGGCAAACAGGGCGTTAGCCGCAAACCCGAACAACACCGCACTGGTGTGAACAGGACGCAAGCGCCCGAACGTGATGTAGGGGATGTCCATGTTCATGTTGATGTGGAAGGGCCACGCCAACTCGGACGCGATCCACACCCCAACGGACATGCCGATTATGGCCCAAATAACGGCCATAATGGCGAACTTTCGTACGATATCGTAGTTGTACTGTTCGCTTGAACCGATCGCGGTATGCGCCATCTTCATACCCTCTGATGATAAAAATTCGTAGCTGTCAGCGGATAAAGCCCGCGAAGGATACAGCAATTCCGAACCCATGCAAAATTCAGATTGGCCGAATCCGGGGGATTTCGCACTCAGATGGGGCAAAACACACACCCGCGCCGCGCCGGAGGGCGCGCGGGGAACTCAATGCGAGTTCAACTGCTGGAGAAACAGCGGCAGGTAACGGTCGAACAGCAACAGGGCGAACAGCAGCATCAGATAAGCGATTGAAAAAACGAACATCTTTATCGAGTGCTCACGTGCGCCGGTGCGGTACAGGCGGTGCGCATGAAACAGGAAAACGGCGTTCAGAATCGCCACTCCGGCGAGATAGACCACGCCGTTTCCGCCCAGTAGGAAGGGCAGCAGGGTGATAGCGGCCAATAGCCACGTGTAAAGCACTACCTGGAGTCGGGTAAATGCCTCGCCGTGGGTAACCGGCAGCATCGGCACCCCCACCTTGGCATACTCCTCCTTGCGATACAGGGCCAGCGCCCAGAAGTGCGGGGGGGTCCAGGCAAAGATGATCAGCACCAGAATCAGCGGATAGGCCGCCACGTGCCCCGTCACCGCGGTCCAGCCGAGCAGCGGCGGCATCGCACCGGCCAGCCCGCCGATGACGATGTTCTGCGGCGTGGCCCGCTTCAGATAAAGGGTATAGATCACGGCATAGCCGATCAGCGCGAGAAAGGTCAGCCCGGCGGTGAGCAGGTTCACGCGCGTGATCAGGATCGCCAGCCCCACACCGCCGATCAGGGCCGCGAATACCAGACAACGGGTCGCATTCAGATATCCCTTGGGAATCGGCCGGTTCTGGGTACGTCGCATCTCGGCATCGATGCGGCGATCCACCACATGGTTGAGCGCCGCAGCGGAACCCGCCATCAACGCGATGCCGATCGTGCCGTAGATCAGGGCCGCCCACGGCGTGTGGCCAGGCTCGGCGAGCAGCATGCCCACCCATGAGGTGAAGACCATCAACCCCACCACCCTGGGCTTGCACAACTCATAATAGGCCTGGCAGCGCGCCAACAGGCCGGTTGGATTCCATGCCACACGCAAAGTATTCATGACTCGCCCCCCTTCTCTTCAGCCGGCCTGGTCACGCCATACAGCAGCGCCAACACCGACAGCAGCAGCAGTGCCGCAGTCCCGTTATGTGCCACCGCGACCGGCAGCGGCAGATGAAACACCACGTTCGACACCCCCAATGAAAATTGGGTGATCACCAGCACCAGCACGGCCCAGCCCGCCACGAACGTCCAGCCGCGCGTAAAGATCACGCAACGCAGGGCCAGCAAGGCGAGATAGGTGATGGTGATCAGGGCACCGATCCGGTGCGTCACGTGGATGGCCGTGCGCGCGGGATTGGTCAGCACGCCGTACTCATAATTAATGCCGATACCGCGCCACAGGACGAAGGCATCGCGAAAATCCATATGCGGCCACCACTGCCCCTGACAGGTAGGGAAATCGGTACAGGCCAGTGCCGCATAGTTCGAACTGGTCCAGCCGCCGAGCGCGATCTGCGCGATCAGGATCACGAGCCCCAGCAATACCCAGGTACGCATGCGCACCGCGCGCAGCGATGCCCGCAGATCGGGAAAGCGCTGCGACAAAAACAGCCACCACAACAGCGCCAGGGTGGCGAAGCCGCCGAGCAGATGCCCCATGACGATCAGCGGCTTCAACAACAGGGTGACCGTCCACATGCCGAGCAGGGCCTGAAAAATCACCAGCACGACCAACGCCATCGGCAGATAGCGGCCAGCGGCATTGACCCGCCGCAGTGTGAGGGAGATGAACAGCAGTGCGGCAATTATCAGCCCCAGCGTGCCGGCGAAATAGCGATGCACCATTTCCTTCCACGCCTTGGCCGGCTCGACCGGACGCCCCGGATAGGTTTTGGTGGCCTGGGACATGGCATGCGTGCTTTCAGGTACCGTCAGGTGCCCATAGCAGCCCGGCCAGTCCGGGCACCCCAGCCCGGCATTCGACAAGCGCACATAGGCACCCAGCATGACCACCACCAGCGCGAAAACGGTGGCCACCCCGGCGAGACGGCAAAACAGTAGGTAGCGATCCATAATCCTCAGCCGATATTGGAAATTTTCAGCAACCGCTTGAGATCCTTGAGCATGCCTTTCGCCGGCGCCTCGGGCGGATAACGCAACACCAGATTCCCGTGCGGGTCGACCAGATACACGGTCCCCGCCGGATGCTCGCCAAACTGTGCACGTGCATCGGACCAGCCGTCCTGCCGCGGTTCGACGACCGGCATGCCCGGATACTCGTTACGCATCAACGCCATGGTTCCGGCATCGTGCTTGCCTTCCAGCAACAGGAAACGCTGAACCCTGTCCGCATCGTGGCTTAGCGCAAGCCGCACCTGCCGCATCTTGTAGAGCGAGGCCCGGCACGCCAGATCGCAGGATCCGTCGACAAGCATCAGCAGCGCCCAGCGGCCGCGCCAATCGCTGAACGCGACCCGTTCACCCTGGAGGTTCTGCATATGAAACTCATGCAGGGTCTGCACGGGCTGATACAGGACTCCCACGTTGGTGTGCGAGCCGACGAACCAGTCACGGTGGTATTGATAGAGATACGTCGCCAGAAAAAGCGGCGCGAAAAACAGCACGACGAGAAAGATCAACATCAACCGCCCGCGCAGGCGCCGGTCATTCTGCATGGGATTAACGTCCGCCATCATCTGCCTGCCGGAGATTCCTGAACAAATAAATCAGTACGAGTATCAGCGCCATGGCGAACCACTGCACGGCATATCCGATGTGCCGCGCGGGGGTGAACGCCACCGGCTGCCACTCGCGCACATAGCCTTGCGGCTGACCGGCATCCATCCGGATGATCAACGGCAAAACGGGATGCCCCAGGCGCTGCGCCATATTCTTGAAATCGAGAAACTGGATCACCCGTGGCCAGCCGTGCTGCCCGTCATCCATACCGCCCAGATGGAATCCGCGCCCGAATGGCACATAGACTGTGCCGACGACGGCCTGCTCAGCGGGCCGCAAACCAACGTCGGGCAGCCGCTTTCTACTGCCACCCAGAGGAACCCAACCGCGATCCACCAGCAACCAGGGCTTGCGGCCGGAAACCGCCAACGGGGTGATGACCTGATAACCGGGTCTGCCCTCGTTTATTTGGTTGTCGAGTAAAAATTGCCTGTCCGGCACCCAACGCCCATCGATTCGCACATGACGAAAACGCTGGCCGCCCGGATTCTGTACATGATTCCAATCGAGCTCCGATGCCGGCTGGGTCTTGCGCTGCTGCCATGTGTGGATGATGGCCTCTTTTTCCTGCGCTCTCGATAACTGCCACATACCCAGCAGAATGAACAACGACATGAAGATCAATGTCAGCACCGTGATATAGAGTTTGGGTCTGAATTCGTATCGGCCAAGGCGCATCGAAACAATCAGCAATCGTAAAATTCAACTGACCTATACTTGAAGACGCACATCGCTGACAAGGGATACTCCATGCTCATAAAAATCATCGTCATCTTTCTTTTGCTGGTCATCATCGGCAGCCTGGGTTCCGCAATCGTGTACCTGATCAAGGACCGCGGCACCGGCACACGCACCGTCAAGGCCCTGACAGTGCGAATCACGCTTTCGTTTATTGCGTTCCTGCTGCTGATTATTGGATATTTCACCGGCCTGATTCACCCGCACGGAATAATCCCTCCCCAGTAACTCAGGCCCGACAAAAACCGCGAGGCGCCGAATATCGGCGCCTCGTTTTTTAGTTACATCCAGTAGACGAAAATAAACAGCAGCAGCCAGACGACGTCCACGAAGTGCCAGTACCAGGAAGCGGCTTCGAACGCGAAATGATGCTTGGGCGTAAAGTGCCCGCGCAGCACGCGCACCAGCATGACCGTCAGCATGATGGCCCCGATGGTGACATGCAGACCGTGGAATCCGGTCAACATGAAAAAGGTCGAGCCGTAGATACCGGTATGCAGCGTCAGATTGAGCTTTTCATAGGCGTGCGTGTACTCATAGGCCTGCAGAATAAGGAAGGAAATACCCAGCGCCACCGTCACGAACAGACCCAGTGCGAGCACCTTTCTTTTGTTCTCCTTCAACCCCCAATGCGCCCAGGTGATGGTGGCACCGGAGGTAAGCAGGATCAGGGTATTGATCGCAGGAATGCCCCAGGCCTCCATGGGCGTGTACTGCCCACCCACCGCGGCGGGTCCGTTGCTTGGCCACGCCGAGCTGTACGATGGCCACAGGAGCTCCTTGGTCAGGTGGCCGTAACCCTCGCCGCCCAGCCACGGGATCGAGTAGATACGCGTATAGAACAGAGCGCCGAAAAAGGCGCCGAAGAACATCACCTCGGAAAAGATGAACCAGAACATGCCCCATCGAAACGAGACATCGACCTGATCGTTGTACGCCCCTTGTTGACTTTCCTTGATGACTTCACCGAACCACCCGAACATCATGGCGATGATGCATACCCCACCCACGATCATGATGTAGTGCGCGGCATCGACGCCATTCAGGAACAGCGCAAATCCCCCCAACAGACAGGTCAGACCGATCGAACCGAGAATCGGCCAATGCGCATGATGCGGCAGATAATAGCCAGTATGTGTTTCCGACATTGCCATAACCCCTCCGATTCAAATTTCCTACAAAACCCGCCAACCTCGCCACGCCCCGCGGGACGCCTTTTCGCTATGTATCCGTCACGTCGAAAAATGTGTACGAAAGCGAAACCCTGCGCACATTTTTCGGAATGTTCGGGTCGATCACGAAGCTCACCGGCATGTAACGCCCTTCACCCGGCTTGAACATCTGCCGCGAAAAGCAGAAGCAGTCAGTTTTGTTGAAGTATTCCGCCGCCAGACCCGGCGATACGCTTGGCACGGCCTGGCCGATCACTTCCCTGCCTGTCCGGTTGTGTGCATAAAACCGGGTCGAATAAATCTTTCCGGGATGCACCTGCATCGTGGGCACATCCGGGCGAAAATCCCATGGCATCTCCCGGTTCAGCGTGGTCACGAACTCGACCGTGATCAGACGCGTCGTATCGGCGACCATCTGCGCGGTTTCCACCGCCTCCACCCGCCCGGTCTTTCCATTCAGGCCCGTCACCTTGCAAAACACGCTGTACAGCGGAACCAGTGCAAACCCGAAGCCGAACATGCCGATCACGATAGCGGCATGCAGGAACGCGGTTTTTTTGCTGATGGTTTTCATTTATGCGCCACGGAATATATGAAGGCCACATAGAAGAACAGCGCCACCAGAAACAGTATCGCAACCGTCAGTCTGATCCTTGCCTTTTGGTTCAACCGTACAATCTCCGTAAATATGCGGGCGCACCTCGGTGCGCCCGCATCGGCTCACTTGACCTCGGGCGCCACCGCAAAGGTGTGGTAGGGCGCCGGCGAAGGCACCGTCCACTCGAGGCCATGCGCTCCCTCCCAAACCTGATTCGTCGCCTTCTTCCCCTGCCGGATGGTCTGGACCACGAGATACAGGAACAACAGTTGCGACAAACCGAAGCCGAAGGCACCGATGGTCGCGATCTCGTTGAATCCGGCGAACTGCAGGGCATAGTCCGGAATACGCCGCGGCATGCCGGCCAGCCCCAGGAAGTGCATGGGGAAAAAGGTGACGTTCACGAAAATGGTCGAAAGCCAGAAATGCCATTTACCCAGACTTTCGTTGTACATGTGGCCGGTCCATTTGGGCAGCCAGTAGTACACCGCCGCGATAATGGAAAACACCGCCCCGGGCACCAGTACGTAGTGGAAATGCGCCACCACGAAATAGGTGTCCTGATACTGGAAGTCGGCCGGCGACATCGCCAGCATCAGCCCCGACAAACCGCCCATGGTGAACATCACCACGAACCCGATGGCGAACAGCATCGGTGTCTCGAAGGTCATCGAGCCGCGCCACATGGTCGCAACCCAGTTGAACACCTTCACGCCCGTCGGCACCGCGATCAGCATGGTGCTGAACATGAAGAACATCTCGCCCGCCAACGGCATGCCCACGGTGAACATGTGGTGCGCCCACACGATAAAGGACAGGAAAGCGATGGATGCCGTGGCGTACACCATCGAGCTGTAGCCGAACAGCGGCTTGCGCGCGAACGTCGGCAGGATGGTGGAAATGATGCCGAACGCCGGCAGGATCAGGATATATACCTCGGGATGGCCGAAGAACCAGAAGATGTGCTGATACATCACCGGGTCCCCACCACCGGCCGCGGAAAAGAAGCTGGTGCCGAAGAACTTGTCGGTCAGCAGCATGGTCACCGCGCCCGCGAGCACCGGCATGGTGGCGATCAGCAGGTACGCCGTGATCAGCCAGGTCCACACGAACAGGGGCATTTTCATCAACGACATGCCCGGTGCACGCATGTTCAGGATAGTAGCGATGATGTTGATCGACCCCATGATGGACGACAGCCCCATCAGATGGATCGCGAACACCATGAACGGGAAGGCGTCACCGGTTTGCAGCACCAGCGGCGGATACATGGTCCAGCCCGCCGCAGGCGCACCACCCGGCATCAGTAGGGTCGAGATGAGCATGACGAACGCGAACGGCAGGATCCAGAAGCTCCAGTTGTTCATACGTGGCAACGCCATGTCCGGCGCACCGACCATCATCGGCACCATCCAGTTCGCCAGCCCGGTGAAGGCGGGCATGACCACCCCGAAGATCATCGCCAGAGCGTGCATGGTGGTCATCGAATTGAAGAACTGCGGGTCGACGATCTGCAAACCCGGCTCGAACAACTCGGCCCGAATGACCAGCGCCATGGTCCCGCCGATAAAGAACATGATCAGCGCGAACCACAGGTAAAGGGTGCCAATATCCTTGTGATTGGTCGTAAACAGCCAGCGCAAAATGCCGCTGGGATGCTCGGCGTGATGTGCCTCTTCTGCTATGACAGCGCTCATTTCTTGGCCTCCTTAATCTGACGTGCAGCCTTGATCTGTTTGGGTTGAACCACGTCACCGGTATCGTTCCCCCACGCATTCCGCTCATAGGTAATGATCGATGCGATATCCACGTCGGAGAGCTGCGGACCCCAGGGGGGCATCGCCGTACCCGGCACGCCATTCAGGACGATGTGAATATGGTTCTTGACCGGACCCATGACGATCTTGTTGCTGGCATCCAGGAACCCGTACTCCTTGAGATGTTTGGTCATAGCCGGCGAAGCGTTGAAGGCATGTCCCTGCACCATCGGCGGGAAGGTGCCCGGCACGCCCGCGCCGTTGGCCTGATGGCAGGCGGCGCAATGCTGGTCATAGTTCTTCTTGCCCATGGCCATCAGCTGTGTCTTGCCGAGGTCCTTGTCGGACGCCGAGGCAGCCTTTTTCATCTGGGCCTCCTGCGCGGACACCCAGGCCTGGTAATCGGAATCGGACACCGCCTTGACGACGATGGGCATGAAGGCATGCCCGCGCCCGCACAGCTCGGCGCATTGACCGCGATAGGTGCCGGGCTTGTCGATCTTCGCCCACATCTCGTTAACGAAACCGGGAATGGCATCCATTTTCATGCCGAAGTACGGCACCCACCACGAATGGATCACGTCGTTCGAGGTGATCAGGAACCGAATCTTCTTGTTGACCGGCACGACCACGGGATGGTCGACCTCGAGCAGGTAATGCTTGTCCTTGGGTGCCTTGTTTTCGATTTCAGCGGCGGGGGTGGACAGGTTGCTAAAGAAATCGATGCCGCTGTCCAGGTAGGTATAGCGCCACTTCCACTGATAACCGGTGACCTTGATCGTCAGCGCGGGATCGCTGTCGTCGTACATATTGACCAGCGTTTTCGCCGCCGGCACCGCCATGCCCACCAGGATCAGGAACGGGATGATGGTCCATGCGAATTCTACCGCCGTGTTTTCATGGAATTGAGCGGCCTCGTGACCTTTCGACTTGCGGTGCTTGTAAATCGAATAGAACATCACGGCGAATACGCCGAAGCCGATGATCACGCAGATGAAGAAGATCAGCATGTGCAGGTGATAGACATCGTGGCTGATCGGCGTCACGCCGCGATGCATGTTGAGCTCGTAATCCGCCAGCGCCTGGCCCGTGCTTGCCAGGAGGGCAGCCCCGGACAGGCAGGCCTGCCATCGCCGCTTGCATGTTTTGCTCATCATCCCCTCCTAATTTCTGTTGCTTTTCTAAATTGCCGCGGTGGTATGGGAAAAAATCGTTTCGAGACGACCCGCGAGCTTTTTGCGCTCGTCGTCATTCAGGCAGGAACCGACCTCCACCTCCCACCCCCTGGATCTCAGTAGCAGGCGGGTCGGGTAGCCGCGCAGCTCGGGCGCCAGCAAAACGACCCGGGTCCACGCCCTCTCAAAGCAGCATCGGTGTTCTATGCAGCCGTGACCGGCCTCCACCCGGATCACGTCACCATCAACGCGGATAACCTCTTTGTGCTCTGCGCGCCGATGGCAGAAATAAAGTGCGAGCCCGAGCCCCATCATGTTCAGGCCTGCGAAGGGGATAACAGGCCAGAAGCCCAGACCGGCAAGCGCACCCGATACCAACACGGACACCCCGCACATGCCCATGTAGAACCGACATATCCCTACGCCGGAAAGCGAATGGTTCGGTTCCACCACAAACAGGGTGCGATCGATTGGTCGAGACATCTCCGTTTCAGTCATGGCAGCCCACGGGAACGGAATAGTTATGAGCCCGATGCTACCTGATGGGTCAAACGCGCACAAGCATATTTAGTTTTTATATGAGCAATAACTCGATAACCTATGAATTGATTAATAATTTTCTAATATTTTCACTATTAACCTCCAAAAGAATTATTTATTTCAAGCAGTTAGCAAATCTATCAACTATTTATTAAAGACATAAAAAAGGCGCCATTAAGGCGCCTTTTTTATGTCTTTACGATTGATTAAAGATTATTTTTGAATAATCGGAATCACGCCGGGGGACATCTGCATCGGCGGCGGCGCATCGGGTACCCAGGCCTGTCCGTAAATCACCTCATAGGTGGCCGGGTAGCGACCGTCAGGCAGACGAAAGGCCTCGTAGGCCTCGCATACGGCGCGCAGATGCTCCCGCCCCATGAGGCCTCGCTGCCGTCCGGCATTGACGTTTACCGCCCCGATACGCTTCAGGTCACGCATCAGGTCCAGTGGATCCGCGTAGGTGACGGTCAACATTTCCATATCCATGACCGGATCGGCGAATCCGCTGCGCAGCAGCGCATCCCCGATGTCGTGCATGTCGAGAAAATCGTTGACGTGCGGCCTGCCGTCCACCCGCCCCCAGCTGGCGCGCAGCTCCTTGAGCGTATCGGGCCCGAAGGAGGTGAACATCAACAAGCCCCGGCGGCGCAGCACGCGCCTGAACTCGGCCAGGACCCGGTCGAGGTCGGCGCAACACCATTGCAGGGTGAGATTCGAATAAATCAGATCGACCCGTTCCGCCCCGACCGGCAGCTGCCTTACATCGCCGCAGACCACAGCCGGTCGGCGCCGCCAGCGGCCGCGACGCCGCGCGTGCCCCAGCATGCCGGGCGAGAGATCCAGACCGACCACACGACTGCCGGCATAGCGTTTCAGCAGGGCCTCGCTGCCCCGCCCTGTCCCGCAACCCACATCCAGAATCAGCTGCGGATTCAGGCGCACATAATCCAGCCGTTCCAGCATGCGGTCGCCGACCTCGTGCTGCAGCACCGCATGGTCATCGTAACTGGACGCGGCCTGATCGAATGCCTCGCGCAGGCGACCGATGTCGATGTCGAAACCGCTCATCTCAGTCCGACGCCTCCACGATGCAACGCAACCAGGCGCTGAACAGATCCGGATGCGTCAGGAACGGGGCATGCCCTGCCCGCGCCACCACATGGGCACGGATCCGCCCCGGGGCCAGCGCGGTCACGGGCCCGGCGCAATCCACGGGCACCAGCCGGTCATACTCGCCCAGGATGAGGTCCACCGGACAGGCGAGCGACCGCAGCCGCTCACGCAAATCGAGATCACGCAGCATGGTCAACCCCACGGAAAGCGCCTCAGGTTGAGGGGGAAGCTCGAACAATTGATGCGTCAGGGACCGCACCGTGGTCTGAGCACCCTCGACACCGTGAAACTGCAGCGCAAGAAAGCGCTTGAGCGTTTTGCGAAAATCACCGGCCAGATCGCCGGCAAAGGCATTCAGCACCTGCGAATCCATGGCCTGCGGCCAGTCACGGGCCTGCACGAAACGCGGCTGCGCCGCGACCAGCACCAGATGACGGACCCGCCCGGGATAACGGGCCGCGAAGGCCTGAGCCAACAGCCCGCCCAGCGACCAGCCGACCCAGACGGCCGGGCCGGCGTCCATCTCGTCACGGAGATAATCCAGCACCCCGGGCAGGTCTTTCAGCGCGACGGGGTTCCCGCCGTGTCCGGGCAGATCCGGCGCCGACACATCGGCAAAGGACGACAAGCCGGGCAGCACCGCATCCCAGACCCGGGCGTTCATGCCCCAGCCGTGCAGCAACACCAAACGTGGCCGGCCGGTTTGTTCCTGTTTAGTTTTCACACAATGAGTCGGTTATCATCCGCCCCTCGCGATACATGCCGAAGGTCTCATGACAGCAACCAGCCTGATTTTGCCGCTCGCCGCCTACCTGATCGGTTCGATCTCCACGGCGATCATCACCTGCCGCCTGCTCGGCCTGCGCGATCCGCGCACCACAGGATCGGGCAACCCCGGAGCGACCAACGTGCTGCGCACCGGCGGAAAAAAGGCCGCTATCATCACGTTACTGGGGGATATGATCAAGGGCCTGCTCCCGGTGCTGGCCGGCCACTGGCTGCATGTGACGGATCAGGTGCTCGCCGCCACGGCGCTGGCCGCATTTCTCGGCCACCTCTACCCCCTGTATTTCGGCTTCAAGGGCGGCAAGGGGGTCGCTACGGCGATCGGTGTCCTGCTGGGCATCAGTGGCTGGCTGGGGCTGGCGGTGGTGGGATGCTGGCTGGTGGCGTTCGCCGTTTCGCGTATCTCGTCGCTTTCCGCGCTGACCGCGTCGCTGGCCGCCCCCTTCCTCGCCTATTGGCTGCTGGGCTCACCCTGGCTGGTCGGCGCGGTGGCGCTGATGGCCGTCCTGATCTACTGGCGACATCGCAGCAACATCCGCAACCTGATCAAAGGGGAAGAGCCACGCTCCAACACGCGCGCCTGACCGATATTCCATGCGGGAATCTGCGGAGCGGTTTTCACCGCCGGCGTTTCGAGGACAGCTCAGTCCTCGTCGTCGCGCATCGTCTCCGACAGCGGCTTGAGGTCATCGACCGCCCCGGAATCATTATCCTCGTCTTCGTCGTCGTCCTCGGCTTCTTCGGGATCTGCTGAAGCGCCGCTGGGCTGATCAATGACGTCGCTCGGGAACTGGAGACTGTCAGCCCCTTTATTAAGGGCCTTGAGCCCGCCGCCGAAGTTGATCTTCCATTCCAGGTCACCACGCGAATCGGCGCTGTTGAGGGCCTCCTGCAGGGTGATCTGGCCAGTCTTGTAAAGCTCGAACAGGGACTGGTCGAAGGTCTGCATGCCGACCGCACCGCCCTTTTCCATGATCTCCTTGATACCGCCGATCTCCCCCTTGCGGATCAGCTCAGTGATATAAGGCGTGTTAATCAACACCTCGACCGCGGGGATGCGCGTGCCATCTTTGGTCACGACCAGACGTTGCGAAACAATCCCCTTCAGGTTCATCGACAGATCCATGAGGATCTGATTCTTGGCCTCGGGAGGGAACATGTTGATGATGCGATCCAACGCCTGGTTGGCGTTGACGGCATGCAGTGTCGACATGGCCAGATGACCGGTGTCCGCGAAACCGATCGCCGCCTCCATGGTGTGGCGGTCGCGCACCTCACCGATCATGATCAGGTTCGGCGCCTGACGCATGGCCTCACGCAGGGCGTTGGCATAATTCAGGGTGTCGATGCCGACCTCGCGCTGCCCCACAATCGACTTCTTGTGCGAGAACACGTATTCGATGGGGTCCTCAACCGTGAGGATATGACCCGCCTGATTCATGCTGCGGTAATCAATCATGGCCGCCATGGAGGTCGACTTACCGGAACCGGTGGCGCCGACGATCATGATCAGACCGGTATTGCTCATCACCAGATCCTTCAGCACCGGCGGCAGGTGCAGCTCTTCCAGCGAGGGAATCTGGGACTTGATGTAGCGGATGACGATCGATATCTCACCACGCTGCTGATAGACATTGACGCGATAGCGGCCGACGCCCTGGAGCGACACGCCCAGGTTCATCTCCTTGTCGATATCGAACAGGTGGCGCTTCTCCTCGTCCAGCATGGCGTAGGCGATGCGCTTGGTCAGCCCCGGCTCAAGCGGTGTGCGGCTCACCGGTTTCATCACGCCCTGCACCTTCATGCTGATAGGCGCACCCGTGGTGAAGAACAGGTCGGAGGCCCCCTTTTGCGCCATCAACCGGAGATAGGGTTCGATATTCATGACTTCAGTCTGCCGTCGTTGTTATATGTTTATGCCCCAGCGATGATGATCAGCGCCGCATCATCGTACTGCCTTCCTCCTGATTCTGCTCGATCTCCAGTCCACCCACCTCGTCGAGCAGGTCCTGCTTCTTGGCCGCCTTGCTTTCGAGCTTGATGCGCAGGCGCAGGTCGTTGACCGAGTCGGCGTTGCGCAAGGCCTCCTCGTAGGTAATGTAGCCCGTCTCGAACAGGTTGAACAACGACTGGTCGAACGTAATCATCCCCTGCTCGTTGGACTTGGCCATGAGCGATTTCATCTCGTGCACCTCGCCCTTGAAGATGAGGTCCGACATCAACGGCGTATTGATCATGACCTCCACCGCCGGGATACGCCCCTTGCCGTCGGCCTTGAGGATGAGGCGCTGCGAGACGACTGCCTTGAGATTCAGGGAGAGATCCATCAGCAGCTGCGGGCGGCGCTCCTCGGGGAAAAAGTTGATGATGCGGTCCAGCGCCTGGTTGGTGCTGTTGGCATGCAGGGTGGACAGACACAAATGCCCGGTCTCGGCGAATGCCACGGCGTAATCCATGGTCTCGCGGTCGCGAATCTCGCCCATCAGAATGACGTCCGGCGCCTGGCGCAGGGTGTTCTTGAGCGCCACGTCGTAGGAATCGGTGTCCACACCGACCTCGCGCTGGGTCACGATGCAGTTGCGGTGAGCATGGACGTATTCGATCGGATCCTCGATCGTCACGATGTGTCCGTAACTGTTCTCGTTACGGTAACCGACCATCGCCGCCAGCGAGGTCGACTTACCCGAACCGGTACCGCCGACGAAGATGACCATGCCACGCTTAGTCATGGCGATATCTTCGAGGATGCGGGGCAGATGCAGCTCTTCGAACTTGGGGATATCGGAATTGATGGTGCGCAACACCATGCCCGAGGTGCCGCGCTGCACGAAGGCATTGACGCGGAACCGGGCCACACCCGGCAGGCTGATGGCGAAGTTGCATTCCTGGGTGCGTTCGTACTCCCCCGCCTGCTTGTCGTTCATGATCGACCGCACCAATGCCTGGGTATGGGAGGGGGAAAGCGGCTGGTTGGTGATGGGCGTCATACGCCCGTCGATTTTCATGGAAGGCGGCGCCCCCACGGTAATGAACAGATCGGAGCCGTTCTTGCTGAGCATGGTCTTGAGCAGATCATGCATGAACCGTATGGCCTTATCGCGCTCCATAATTCGATCCTCCCGCTATATGGCCGACTACACGGAGTCGGGGTTCGCCATCTTGCGCCGCGCCTCTTCCTTGCCGACCACGCCGCGTTGCACGAGGTCCTTGAGGCTCTGATCCAGCGTCTGCATGCCGAGGTTGTGGCCGGTCTGAATGGCAGAGTACATCTGGGCGATCTTGTTCTCTCGAATCAGGTTACGGATGGCGGGGGTACCGATCATGATCTCGTGGGCCGCCACGCGTCCGCCGCCGATCTTCTTGAGCAGGGTTTGCGAGATAACCGCCCGCAGCGACTCCGACAGCATCGCGCGCACCATGTCCTTCTCCGCGGCCGGGAAGACGTCGACCACACGGTCGATGGTCTTGGCCGCCGAACTGGTGTGCAGGGTGCCGAACACCAAGTGCCCGGTTTCCGCAGCGGTCAGCGCCAGGCGAATGGTCTCCAGGTCGCGCATTTCACCGACCAGCACGGTGTCGGGATCTTCACGCAGCGCGGAACGCAGCGCCTCGTTGAAGCCGAGTGTGTCGCGATGCACTTCACGCTGGTTGACCAGACATTTTTTACTTTCGTGCACGAATTCGATCGGGTCCTCGATGGTGAGGATGTGACCGTATTCCGTCTCGTTCTTGTGATTGATCATCGCGGCCAGGGTGGTCGACTTACCGGAACCGGTCGGCCCGGTCACCAGCACGATGCCGCGCGGATATTCCGAGATGTCCTTGAAGCTCTCCGGACAGCCCAGGTCCTCCAGGGTGAGGATCTTGGTGGGAATGGTGCGGAACACCGCCCCCGCGCCGCGGTTCTGGTTGAAGGCGTTGACACGAAAACGCGCCAGGCCCGGGATCTCGAACGAGAAGTCGGTCTCGAAGAATTCTTCGAAGTCCTTGCGCTGCTTGTCGTTCATGATGTCGTACACCATGTCATGAACGTCCTTGTGCTCCATCGGCGGGACATTGATCCGGCGAATGTCGCCGTCGACACGAATCATGGGCGGCAGGCCGGCCGACAGGTGAAGGTCGGAAGCGCCGTTCTTAACACCGAATGCAAGCAGCTGAGCGATATCCATCTGACATCCTTTGCATACTTAATCTGAGTTTGGACCGTGACGTTGGGGTAACGTGTCGACGACCAATGGGTTATATAATGTCTTCAATCGTAGGGAAAGCAAACTATAGCACAGCACCGTGTCACCCCTTTGTGAACGTCTCGCGCGTCTGGAGGCCGAAATCCGCGCGGCGGAACAGCATTTCGGCCGCTCCCCGGGCAGCGTCAAACTGCTCGCGGTGAGCAAGACCTTTCCCGCCGAAATCGTCCGTGCAGCGATCGCCTGCGGACAACGGGACTTCGGCGAAAACTACGTCCAGGAATTCGAAACCAAGGCGCACGCCCTGCGCGACGCCGCCCCCTGCTGGCATTTCATCGGACCCCTGCAGTCCAACAAGACCCGCATGGTGAGCGAACTGGCCGACTGGGTGCACAGCATCGACCGCCTCAAGATCGCCCAGCGGCTCGACGACCAGCGACCGGCCGCAAGTCCGCCGCTCGATGTCTGCCTGCAGGTCAACGTCAGCGGCGAGGCCAGCAAATCCGGCGTCGCGCCCGGGGAACTGCCGGCCCTCGCCGAGGCGGTCGCCGCCCTGCCCCGGCTGCGACTGCGCGGCCTGATGGCCATCCCGGCCCCCCGCACGGACTTCGACGCCCAGCGCCGTCAGTTCGCGCGACTGCGCGGCCTGTTCGAGGATCTGACCGGGCGGGGCTTCGACCTCGACACCTTATCGATGGGCATGTCGGGAGACTGGCAGGCCGCCGTCGCCGAGGGCGCCACCATCATCCGCATCGGCACCGCCGTCTTCGGCGAACGCGCCTACCGGCACAGCGCCTGACCGGTACGGGCTGTTAGAATAACCAGCCATATTCCGCAACCAACGGTCGATCCATGTCCAAGCTCTGTTTCATCGGCGCCGGCAACATGGCGCGCAGCCTGATCGGCGGCCTGCTTGCCGACGGCTGGTCCCCCGGCGACCTCTGCGTGGCGGACCCCGATGCCGCCCAGCGCGACCAGATCCGCCAGCAATGGCCGGCCATCCCCACCTACGAAGACAACGGGGAGGCGGTCGCCGCTGCCGACGTCGTCCTGCTCGCCGTCAAGCCGCAGATCCTGCAAAGCGTGGCCCGCGCCCTGGTGCCGGCGCTTAAGGAAAAGGACAAGCTCGTCATTTCCATCGCCGCCGGGATCACCACCCCCGACCTCGACCGCTGGCTGGGCGACGGCCAGGCCATCGCCCGCGCGATGCCGAACACGCCAGCCCTGGTGCGCAGCGGCGCGACCGGCCTGTTCGCCAACACGAGGCTCTCCCCTCCACAACGCGACCTGGCCGAAACCATCCTGCGCGCCGTGGGGCTTATCGTCTGGTTCGAGGACGAAGAACAGCTCGACGCCGTTACCGCCCTGTCCGGCAGCGGACCCGCCTATTTCTTCCTGGTGATGGAGGCCCTGCAGGCGGCCGGCGAGGAGCTCGGCCTGACCAGCGAGCAGGCCCGCCTGCTGACCGTGGAGACCGCACTGGGCGCCGCACGCCTGGCGCTGGAAAGCGAGGAGACGCCCGCCGACCTGCGCGCCCGCGTCACCTCCAAGGGCGGCACCACCGAACGCGCCATCGGCATACTCGAGGAAGGCGGACTGCGCGAACTGATGGCGCGCGCCGTCCAGGCCGCGGCGATCAGATCCAGAGAACTTGCCGAACAACTGGGGGTGGACGCATGACCGGCATGGGACAGGACATCGGGGCCTTTCTGGTCCACACACTGTTCACGATCTATATCGTGATCGTCATGCTGCGGGTACTGCTCGCCCTGGTGCGCGCCGACTTCTACAACCCCATGTCGCAGTTCATCGTGCGCGCGACCAATCCGGTGCTGGTGCCGTTCCGCCGGCTGATCCCTTCCATCGGACGCATCGACACCGGCGCCATCGTCCTGCTGTTGCTGCTCAAGCTCATCGAACTGGCGCTGTTGCTGATGCTCGGCGGCGGCAACTTCGGGCAGTCCATGAGCGTCCTGCCGCTGCTGCTGTTCATGGCCGTGTTCGAACTCATCCGGCTGCTGATCAACGTCTACATCTTCGCGCTCATCATTCAAGCCGTGTTGAGCTGGGTCTCGCCCGGCGCCTACGGCAACCCGATGGCGCTGCTCCTGTACAGCCTCACCGAACCGCTGCTGCGGCCGATCCGCAACATCCTGCCGCCGATGGGCATGATCGACTTCTCGCCCATGGCGGCCATCATCCTGCTCTATATCCTGCAGATCGTGCTCAACCACGCCATGCAGGGAATCATCTCCGGCCTCGCAGGCGGATGAGCGGGAATTTCTATCAATGGCAGGGCGCGGACCTGATCCTCCAGGTCCGCGCCCAACCGCGCTCCAAACGCGAAGGCTTCGCCGAGATCGTGGGCGAGGCCGTCAAGGTCAACCTCAAGGCACCGCCGGTGGAGGGCAAGGCCAACGAGGCCCTGGTCCGTTTTCTGGCCGCCCGCTTCGGGGTACGCCGCGCCCAGATCACGCTGCTCAGCGGAGAACACGCCCGCGCCAAACGCCTGCGTATCGAAAATCCCCGCTCGCTGCCCGAAGAACTCGGCCTGCAACGCCCCGCGACGTCCTGACAGTTGCGCCTTCCATGCCCCCTGTTTAGACTCTTTCGCCCTCCGTATTCCCACCAACCGCAATGCCCGATTCCATCCCGCCTGACTCCGTCGGCCTCGTCACTCCGCAGACGGCGCGTTTCGAGGAATCTCTCGAACTGGAGAGCGGGCGCGTGCTGCCGCACTACGAACTGGTGTACGAAACCTACGGAGAGCTCAACGCCGCACGCGACAACGCCATCCTGATCTGCCATGCCTTGTCGGGCGATCACCATGCGGCCGGCTATCACAACATGGAAGACCGCAAGCCGGGCTGGTGGGATTCCGCCATCGGCCCGGGCAAGCCGTTCGACACCAACCGGTTCTTCATCGTCTCACCCAACAACCTGGGCGGCTGCCGCGGCTCCACCGGCCCCACCAGCATCAACCCGCAGACGAACAAACCCTACGGCGCCGACTTCCCCATCGTCACCGTCAAGGACTGGGTGCAGGTGCAGGCACGTCTGGCCGACGCGCTGGGTATCCGGCAATGGGCCGCCATCATCGGCGGTAGCCTTGGCGGCATGCAGGTCATGCAATGGGCCATCGATCTACCGGAACGCCTGCGGCACGCGGTCGTCATCGCCGCCGCGCCGCGCCTGTCGGCGCAAAACATCGCCTTCAACGAGGTGGCGCGCCAGGCGATTCTCTCCGATCCGGAATTCCACGGCGGACATTTCTACGAACATGACACCGTGCCGCGCCGCGGCCTGATGCTGGCCCGCATGCTGGGACACATCACCTACCTCTCGGACGAAAGCATGCGCGCCAAGTTCGGGCGCGAGCTGCGCGAAGGCAGGATCAACTTCGGGTTCGATGTCGAATTCCAGGTGGAAAGCTACCTGCGCTACCAGGGCCGCAGTTTCGTCGACCGCTTCGACGCCAACACCTATTTATTGATGACCAAGGCGCTGGACTATTTCGATCCGGCCGCCGAATACGGCAACGACCTGGCCGAGGCCTTCCGGCGCGCGCTGGCCAAATTCCTGGTGATCTCCTTCACCAGCGACTGGCGTTTCGCGCCCAGCCGTTCCCGCCAGATTGTGCGCGCCCTGCTGGATGCGGACCGCTCGGTCACCTACTCGGAGATCGAGGCGCATCATGGTCATGACGCCTTCCTGATGCCCATACCCAAATACATGAGCGTGTTGTACGCGTACATGGAAAAAGTCGCCGGGGAATGCAGCTGATGCGCGCCGATCTCGAAATCATCAGCAAATGGATCAACCCGGGCTCGCGCGTACTCGACCTGGGCTGCGGTGACGGCACCCTGCTTTCCTGGCTGGCCGACCAGAAACAGGTCACCGGTTACGGCATGGAGATCGATCCCGACAACATCGTGCGCTGCATCGAGCGCGGCGTGCACGTCGCGCAAACCGACCTGGATAACGGCCTGGAAGAATTCTTCGACGAGGATTCCTTCGACTACGTGGTGATGACGCAGACGCTGCAGGCAATCCGCCACCCGAAACATCTGCTGGCGGAGATGATGCGGGTCGGGCGTGAGGGCATCGTTACCTTCCCCAACATCGGTCACTGGCGTTCACGCATACAGTTCAGTTTCGACGGACGCATGCCCGTCACGCGCTCTCTGCCGAACCAGTGGTACAACACGCCCAATATCCACCTGTGCACCCTGCGCGATTTCGAAGCGCTTTGCACGGAGCTCGGTATTCGCATCCTGCAGCGCAGCGTGGTGGACATCAATCACCACACCCATCTCGGCATGCGCCTGTTCCCCAACCTGCTGGGCGAAATCGCCCTGTACCGCTTCAGCCGCGCCTGACACGCACCCACCTGCAGAAGCGTTGATCATCGCCTAAACTCGTTCAAAGGCGACATATCAAATAACAACGCCTAAGGAGGAGCCGTCATGAACCGCCTCTATTTCCTGCTGTTTGCCGTGCTGATGATCGCAGTACCCTTTACCGCTGCCGCCGAGCAGTCGGTGAGCGGCAACCGCTTTACCATTCATTACAATGCGCTGAACAGCGACATGCTGACGCCGTCCGTTGCGCGCAACTACAACATCACCCGCAGTAAAAACCGCGGCCTGATCAACATCTCCGTGCTGGAGAAAAGCATGGGCGTGGTCGGCAAACCGGCACGCGCCGATGTCAGCGTGTCCGCCATCAACCTGAACGGCCAGATCAAGAACGTGGACATGCGGGAAATCAACGACCAGGGCGCGATCTACTACATCGGCGAGTTTCCCATCAGTAATGCGGAAACCCTGAAATTCCACATCAAGGTCACGCCGCAGGGCGGCAGGCCGCACGAAATCGAATTCGATCAGCAGTTCTTCACCGACTGACCTTTTCCCGAACGCCTCTGGCGCCATGCGATGGCGTCAGAGGCTGTGCGCGATCCCCCACAAGGCGAACACGCCGAAGCTCAGCACCATGAGGCCGGCGATCTGGCGCACCAGCGGCCGGCGGGTGAAGTGCGCCAACTGGGCGGCGAACACCCCCATCGCCAGCAGATTGGGCAGGGTGCCCAGACCGAAGCTCAGCAGCAGCAGCGCGCCATGCACCGCCGAACCCGCGGCGATGGACCAGATCAGTACGCTGTAAACCAGCCCGCAGGGCAGCCAGCCCCACACCAGGCCGAGCTGAAAGGCCGCCCAGGGCGAGCGCACCGGGATGAAACGGCGGCCCAGCGGCTCCAGCCGTTTCCACAGGCGGCCGCCGGCCTGCTCCAGGCGGGCCAGGCCGCGCCACCATCCGCCCAGATAAAGGCCCAGCGCGATCATGAACAGGGCGGCGAATCCGTGCAGCCAGAGCTGGGCATCGCGAATGGACAGCCAATGCGCGGCGAACCAGCCGACACCGCCCATCAAGGTGCCGGCCAGGGTGTAACTGAGAATGCGCGCCAGGTTGTAGGCAAGCAGGTAAGGAAACAGTCCGCGCGGCCGGCTGCGTACCGGTTCGGGCAGCCCGAAGGTCAGCGCGCCGACGATGCCGCCGCACATGCCGACGCAGTGCACCCCGCCGAGCAGGCCGACGATGAACGCGGCCAGATAACCGGCCTGATTGCCGAGCGTCAGATCCACACCCGATCCCCGCTGAAACCCCTGCCCTGACTGACTTTCATACGATCAACACTCTCGCACATTGGTAAGGTGCATGCTAAGGTATTCAAAATTTTGTCATCAGCATCAACTGGAACCAAGGAGTACTCCATGGCAGCCAAGAAAAAGGCCGCAAAAAAATCCGCCGCAGCTCCCGCCAAGGCACCCACCAAGAGCGAAATCCTCGCGCACATCTCGGAAGAGACCGGCCTGACCCGTAAAGAGGTTACCGCGGTCTTCGATTCGCTGAACGGCATGATCCAGAAGAACCTCAAGCCGCGTGGCCCGGGTCTGTTTTCCGTGCCCGGCTTGATGAAGATCAAGGTCGTCAAGAAGCCCGCCACCAGGGCGCGCAAGGGTATCAATCCTTTCACGGGTGAAGAAACCGTCTTTAAGGCCAAGCCGGCCCGCAAGGTGGTTAAGGTGCTGCCGCTGAAGGGCCTGAAGGATATGGTCTAAAGGTAGGGGCTAGCCTTACTCCGAACGGCCCGCTGCAGGCGAAACCTGCAGCGGGCCGTTTTCGTTTTCCTCCCCCGCGCAGTCCTCTCCGGTGCCCTGCGTCTCGGCCTCCACCACACACTTGGCGCGAATGAAGGCACTGTGAGGGACGTAAAGCAGGTCCGCAATCTTGCGGACGTGGTATTCCTCGTACTTGTCCAAACGACCGTCGGCGTAGGCGACGCGCCATAACGACTCGATGACGGCGTATTTCTGCTCGGGCGAAAAGGCATCGTTGATCCTGCGCAGCGCAGGATGCAGCGAGGTGGCATCCGCCTCCCGCTGCTCGGCCAGCGCCAGCACCTCGCGAGCCTCCGCATCCGAAAAGCCGAAGGTCGTCCCCAGCGCCTGGACTATCTGCGTCCGCTCGCGTCCGTCGGTGTCGAAATCCGCGCGCGCAATCTCAAGCATCAACAGGGTAACGGCGATTTCCAAGGCCCGCGGCGACGCCTCGTTCCCCGGCTCGTCCAGGTAGCGCGAAAACAGGCCGCGCAGATTATCCATCAACGAGGTCACGGTCATACCTCTCAGTTGCTGCGGACCCGCAGATGATAGACGCCGTCATCGAAATCACTGAAGAAGGTCTCGACGTAGGGATGCTCGATCGGTTCGAGCCGCGAATCCGGTTCCAGGTTGCGTTCGGCCACATAGGTGGTGGCATCCATCCCGTCCACCAGGACGTGATACCAGGGCTGGTCCTTGGGGGGACGTGACTTGGCCATCTGCTCGTACCAGTCATCGCTGCCGTCGAAGGTCGGATCGACATCGAAAATGACGCCGCGATAATCGAACAGCTTGTGATGGACCAGTTGACCGACGGAAAAACGTGCTTGATGCATGGTTATTAAAGCGACCGGTTACTGACTTTGCCAATCTTTATACAATGGGGCCGTGTCGACCATTACTCAAGTTTCGAACACGGCGGCGACGCAGGGTTCCGTCATCCTGCTGAGCGGCGGCATCGAGAGCAGCACCCTGCTGCACGACGAGGCCCGTCGGGGCGAAATGCTGTATCCGCTGTTCATCGACTATGCCCAGCGGGCCGCGCAGCAGGAGTTCGCAGCCGCCGAGCATCAATGCAGACAGCTGGGCCTGGCGCTCAAACACCTGGATCTGTCCGCTGCCGGGGAGGCATTCCGGGCCGGGCAGGAAAAACGCCTGCACGTCCCCATACCGCATCGCAACCTCACCCTGTTGAGCCTCAGCCTGAGCTGGGCGGCGCAGATGAGGGCCCGCCGCCTGCTGCTCGCCCTGAACCGCGAGGACACCACCGCCTACCCCAGCGCCGGCACGGACTTCCTGACGCATTTCAGGGCCATCGCACGGACGCTGGCTGACCTCGACTGCGAAGCCCCCTATATCGAACTCGGCAAGGCCGAAGTGATCGAACGCGGCGTGGGCCTGGGCGTGGATTACACCCACACCTACAGCTGCCTGCTGGGATACGAGCTGGCCTGCGGGGCCTGTCCGCAGTGCGAAAAACGCCGCGCCGCATTCGAAAACGCGGACCAACCCGACCCGACCCGTTACAGGCCAGCGACACGGGTACAGTAAGATGGCCGTTCCCCGACCGCAGCTTCATTTCCCATGAAACCCTACACGCCCGTAGCGCCCCATGTCCGCGAACGCCTGGAGATCGCCATCCTGACCGGCGAACTGCTCGACCTGCACTGGGTCGAAGAGGACTCCGACCACGCCTGGATGGCGCGCCTGCGCCCCACCGGCATCGACGAAAAGGACGGGGCCCAGTATCTGGAAGCACTGAACGATCAGGGTGAAACGCAGCGCATCCGGCTCGACCTGATCCGCAATCTGCCCACCCCGGTGAAGTAACGTCCCCTTAACTGAACTCGACACCGGATCGGGATCAAACTAAATGTTAGGAAAGCCCCGTCAGCGACGGGGTGGCCGTTTTCGGTTTACGCCAAGGAATCCCAGATGACGACAGAACACTTCGTAGTCGCGATCTACCGCGACGAGAACCACGCCCACCGCGCCGTCGAGGCGCTGGCCGAACAGGACTTTCCGCTCGACCAGGTATCGGTGCTCGGCAGGGTGGATTCCAGCGGCGACGACGTGCTCGGCATCCTGCATCCGGGCGTGAATGAGCGCATGAAGGTCTGGGCCGCGCAAGGGGCCGCCTGGGGCGGACTGCTCGGTTTGCTGGCAGGCGCCGCGGGGATGATCTTCCTGCCCGGCATCGGCTCGGTAATGATCGTCGGCCCGCTGGTGCAGGCGCTGGCCGGCGGGATGACCGGGGCGGCGATGGGCGGAGGCGGCATGGGCGCGGCGGCCGCCCTCTCCCAGCTCGGCGTGGCCATGCATCGCCACGGCATCCCGGAGACCGAACTCGAACGCCTGCACCGCGCCATCAAAGCCGGCCAGTATCTCATTCTGCTGAAAACACCGGCGGATCGGACGGATGCCGTGCGCCATCCGTTGCAGCAGGGCGATCCGCTGGAAGTCACCGAACTCGGGCCGGCTCAATCGCAATGATCCAAGGAGGTGTCTATGCAAATCGCCATGATCGGTCTGGGCCGTATGGGCTCGAATATGGTGCGCCGCCTGCTCAAGGCGGGCCACGAATGCGTCGTCTACGACACCAATCCGGAAACGGTCCGGCAACTGGTTCAGGAGGGCGCCAGAGGGGTGGATTCACTCGACGCCCTGGCCGCAGCGCTGCAACCGCCGCGGCACGTGTGGATGATGGTCCCGGCCGCCATCGTGGACCGGGTGAGTGGAGAGATGGCCAAACACCTCGAGCACGGCGACTGCCTGATCGACGGCGGCAATTCCTACTATCACGACGACCTTGAGCGGGCGCAGGCCCTGGCCGAAGACGGCATCCACTATCTCGATGTCGGGGTCAGCGGCGGCGTGCGCGGACTGGAACGCGGCTACTGCCTGATGATCGGCGGGCCGAAGGTAGCCGTGGAACAGCTCCATGCCGTCTTCACCGCCCTCGCGCCGGGCCTGCAGGCCGCCCCGCGCACGCCTGCACGCCAGGGACCGCACGCCCCCGAGGAACGGGGTTATCTGCATTGCGGCCCCAGCGGGGCAGGCCATTTCGTCAAGATGGTGCATAACGGCATCGAATACGGACTGATGGCCGCTTATGCCGAAGGTTTCAACATCCTGCGCAACGCCAATGCCGGCAACCAGAACCGCGACACCGACGCCGAGACCACGCCGCTGCGCGATCCCGAACATTTCCGCTACGACCTGGATCTGGCTGCGGTGGCCGAGGTCTGGCGACGCGGCAGCGTGATCGCCTCCTGGCTGCTGGACCTCACCGCCGACGCCCTGCACGACGACCCCGAACTGGCCGACTACACCGGGAGAGTGTCAGATTCCGGCGAAGGGCGCTGGACGATCAAGGCCGCCATCGACGAAGGTGTGCCGGCACCTGTATTGAGCACCGCGTTGTACGAGCGGTTCGGCTCCCGCCATCACGATGCCTTCGCCGATCAACTGCTTTCCGCCATGCGCCGCGAATTCGGCGGTCACCACGAAAAGTCAGATTAATTGCCGGCTTGGCGACAGGGGATAAACCGGCCTCCCACTGAGTTAAGGTGTACTCTTAAAAGTAAAATAATCCTCCGAGGGCCGCTGCTTGTCCGACATGGCGGAAACGACAAACAGGTTGTTGCACCTCAACCGGGGTACGCGTCTCGTGGTATTGAGCGTACTGCTGGGCGTGATCGGAGCATTGGGTGCACAGCTGTTTTTATGGCTGCTGCACCTCAGTGAGCAGGCCCTCCTCGGCACGCTTGCCGATCATTATTTCCTGACGGTAGAGGCGGCACATGCCGCCGGCAAACTGCCACCTGAAACGCATTACGCCTGGCTGATCCCCGTGGCGACCACTGTCGGTGGCCTGCTATCCGGACTGCTGGTGTATGGTTTCGCCCCGGAAGCGGAGGGTCACGGCACGGATGCCGCGGTCAGGGCCTTTCACCAAACCGGTGGCTGGATCCGCTACCGGGTGCCGCTGGTCAAAACCCTGGCCAGCGCCATCACCATCGGCTCCGGCGGCACCGCAGGGCGCGAAGGACCGACGGCCCAGATCGCCGCAGGCATCGGCTCCATTATCGGGTCACTGCTGAAACTATCCACCGACGAGCGCCGCTATATGGTGCTGATCGGTATGGCGGCCGGACTTTCCGCCATCTTCAAGAGCCCGCTCGGTACGGCCATCTTCGCGGTTGAGGTCCTCTATTCGATGATGGCCTTCGAAGGCGAAGCCCTGATCTATACGCTGATTGCGGCATCCGTATCCTACGCCGTCACCGGTTTGTTCGACGGCTTTGCACCGCTATTCATTCTCCCCGCGGGGATCGGCATCAACGGCCCTCGCGAACTGCTGTGGTTCGCCCTGCTGGGACTCATCTGCGGCGGAACCAGCGCCCTGCTGCCCAGCATCTTTTACAAACTGAGGGACGGCTTTCGCGCCATCCGCATCCCGAACCATTTCAAGCCCGCGATCGGCGGGCTGATCCTGGGTCTGATGGGCGTTTTCCTTCCCGGGGTATTGGGCGGAGGCTATGGCTATATCCAGCTTGGACTTCAGGGCGCGGCGGGCCTGAGCGTAGGTCTTTTGCTCCTGCTCGCCTTCGGCAAGATCGTCGCCATGGCTCTCACCATCGGTTCAGGTGGATCGGGCGGTGTGTTCGCCCCCACGCTGTTCGTGGGCGTCATGCTGGGCGCAGCCCTGGCCGCGCTGCTGCATGATCTCGGTATCCCGGTTAACGAAGCCGCACTCGCCGTGGTGGGCATGGCCGCGATGTTCGCCGGCGCGGCGCGGGTACCGATCGCAGCACTGGTCATGGTGACCGAGATGACCGGCGGCTATCATCTGGTGGCGCCCGCCATGCTGGCGGTTTCCATCAGCTTTATCGTCCAGTACGCGCTCACCCGTCGCGCTACCTACCCCTCTCTTTACGAGGCCCAGGTGGACACCCAGGCAGAAAGCCCCGCCCACCATGGCAGCATGAAGACGCTGGCACTCAGTCTGCTGCACAAGCAGGGCATTCACTTCGATCAATCCCTGTGTTTCGACGACCTCCCCACCCTGGCGGCCACCAAGGGCATCCCCATCAGCGACAGCCGGGAACGCCTATATCGCCTGGACATTCCGACAGGCTCGATACTGGCCGGGCAGACCATCGGCGAGGTGCTGCCCACCCGACACAGCGTGCACGTCGTCGCCATCGTGCGCGGCGAGGATGAAGTCCCCCCCAAACCGGATACGGTGCTGGAAGTCGGTGACGTGCTGCTCGTCAAAGCAGAGGAGCATGCCATCCAGGCGTTTCGCTCCGCGGTAGAGGCGTTCTCGCAGCCGGTCTCCGATCCCCAGGGGTAGCGTCGTCGTGGACTTGCCACAGGGTTTCCGGCTCGCCTACCTGCTCGACGGCAAAGGCCGCGGCCGGCGCCTGAGCTGGGTCGAGGTCCAGGACTGGCAGCCGGAGGACGGCCTGATCTGGGTTCACCTGGATTACAGCGACCCCTCGATCCAGACCTGGATTCGTGAGGAGAGCGGCCTCGACGATGTCATCTGCGAGGCCCTGCTGGCCGAAGAGACCCGCCCGCGCAGCACCCCCTTCCAGGACGGCCTGATGCTGACCCTGCGCGGCGTGAACCTGAACCCCGAATCCGACCCCGAGGACATGGTCGCCATCCGGCTGTGGGCAGAGCAAGGCCGCATCATCAGCACCCACCGCCGCCGCCTGCTGAGCGTCGACGAACTCACCCAGGCATTGGAGCGGGGCCTCGGCCCGGTGGACACCAGCGAATTTCTCGCCTCACTGGCGGATCATCTGGTGGACAACATGGCCGGGGTGATGGAAAACATCGAGGACGCCACCGCCGAACTAGAGGACCGCGTGTTGTCGGAGCAGGGGTCGGAACTGCGCCTCGCCCTCTCCCATCTGCGCCGCCAGGCCATCGTCCTGCGCCGTTATCTGGCCCCGCAGCGGGACGCCGTGGCGCACCTGCAGGCGGAGCGCATCCCCTGGCTGACGGAAAAGGACCGGCTGCTGCTGCGCGAGGTGGGCGACCGCATCGTGCGTTACGTCGAGGACCTCGACACCGTGCGCGAACGCGCCACCATCACCCACGAGGAACTCGTCAGCCGGCTGTCGGAACAGCTCAACCGCCGCATTTACATCTTGTCCATCGTTGCAGCGCTGTTTCTGCCCTTGAGCTTTCTCACCGGCCTGTTCGGCGTGAACCTGGGCGGCATCCCCGGTCAAAGCGACCATGCCGGCTTCGCCTGGCTGATCGCCGGCCTGGTCGTCACCGTGGGCATCCAGATCTGGCTGCTGCGCAAGTACCGCTGGTTCTAGGCCGGGTCGTTCAAACCGATTGAACATCTAGGCCTGAATATTCCGCTATCAAGTCCCAGTAAATCACTAAACAATTGCTTCCCATCGAATCACGTTTGAGCGGAGGCTGACATGCTGGAACTGCGCAAGGCCGCTGAACGCGGACACGCCGTGCACGGCTGGCTCGACAGCTGGCACAGTTTCTCGTTTGCCGATTATTACGACCCCCGCCACATGGGCGTCTCCACCCTGCGGGTGATCAACGAGGATCGGATCAAGCCCGGCGCGGGCTTCCCCACCCATCCGCACCAGGACATGGAGATCGTCACCTATGTGCTGGAAGGGGCGCTGGAACATCGTGACAGCACGGGCAACCACGCCGTGATCCGCCCCGGCGAGGTGCAGCGCATGACCGCCGGCACGGGCATCACCCACAGCGAGTTCAATCACTCCGCGGAGGAGCAGGTCCATCTGCTGCAGATCTGGATCCTGCCGAACCAGCGTGGACTGACGCCCGGCTACGAACAGCGCCCCTTCGCCGCAGCGGAACGCCGCGGCCGCCTGCGCCTGCTCGCCTCCCCCGACGGCACGGACGGTTCGGTCACCATCCATCAGGACACCCGCCTGTACGGCACCCTGCTGGCGGACGGCGAACAGACCGAACACCGCCTGGACCCGGACCGCATCGCCTACCTGCACGTGGCGCAGGGCAGCGCCCGCGTCAACAACCAGGAGCTGAACGCCGGGGATGCGGTGACCGTCAAAGACGAATCACACATCGAGCTACAGGGAACCGCTCAGGCGGAACTGCTGCTTTTCGACATGCCGAACCGGTAACGAACAACACACTGAGGGGACATACACCATGACACAGGCACAAGTGCAGACAACTACAGCCGAAACCCGGATTCTCGACGACCAGTCGCTGAACGTCCTGTTCCGCGAGGCCCGCAGCTTTCCCAAATGGCTGGACCGCCCGGTGGAAGAGGCCGTGCTGCACGAACTGTACGACCTGGTGAAGATGGCGCCGACCAGCATGAACAGCAGCCCGGCGCGGCTGGTTTTCGTCACCAGCGAGGAAGGCAGGGAACGCCTGCTCCCGGCGCTCTCACCCGGCAACGTGGAAAAGACCCGCAGTGCGCCGGTCACGGTGATCGTCGCGCACGACACGGCCTTTCACGAACACCTGCCCACGCTGTTCCCGCACATGCCCGACGCTCGGGGGCTGTTCGAGGGCAACGAATCACTGCGGGAAGCGACCGCCTTTCGCAACGGCGCCCTGCAGGGCGCCTATCTGATCATGGCGGCGCGCGCCCTGGGGCTGGACTGCGGCCCCATGTCCGGCTTCGACAACGCCAAGCTCGACGCGGAGTTCTTTCCCGACGGGCGCTACCGTTCTAATTTTCTGGTCAACCTGGGATACGGCGACCACAGCGGACTGTTCCCGCGCGGACCGCGGCTCGGCTTCGAGCAGGCCTGCCAGATCGTATGAATCATTCGGCTGCGGCAGGGACGCCGCGGTCAGACCAACAGCCCCTCGAACCAGTCCGGAGACTCGAGGCGTTCCAGAAACCACCCCAGCGCCTTGCCCATGCGGTCGGTACGCCAGGCCACATACAGCTGGGGACAGGGCAGCCCGCCTTCGAGCCGCTTGGTGATCAGCCGCCCTTCGGCTAGGTCGTCGCGCACATAGTGCTCCGGCACATGGCCCACCCCCAGCCCGTGGCGATGCGCCTCGCATTTGGCGCGCATTCCCGACACGGTGAAGACATCCTGCAGTCCCGCGAGTCCGACGGTACGCGGCGGCAAATCCCGCGAACTGTCCGCCGCCGCTACCACGCGATGCGGCCGGATCTGGTCCTCGGTCAGCGGCTCGGGCGCATCCGCCAGCGGATGGCCGGGCGGCACCACGAACACGAACCGCATACTGCCGATCACCCGTGAGGCATAACCGCCGAACGGCGGCGGGTCGCCCGTGGCGCCGATGACCAGCTCGGCGCGCCTGGTGGTGAGTGCATCCCAGCTGCCGCCCAGCACCTCGGTGCCGACCCGCAGGCGCGTACGGTTACCCTCCGCATAAAATGCCTCGAACAGCGGATAAAACCGTTCGAGCGGAATCAGATCATCGACCGCGATGTTGAGTTCGGTTTCCCAGCCGGTCGCCGTGCGTTTGACCAACCCTTCCAGGTCGTCCGCCGTTCGCAGCAGATGACGCCCTTCCTTCAGCAGCAACTGCCCCGCCGGCGTCAGCCGTGCACGGTGTCCGCTGCGGTCGAACAGCTCGACGCCGAGATCCTGCTCCAGTTTCTGCACGGTGTAGGTGATTGCCGAAGGCACGCGATGCAAAACCTCGGCGGCGGCCGCGAAGCTTCCCTTGCGGTCGATCGCATCCAGTACGGCAAGGGCATCGAGTGTCAGGCGCATGAGCGATAGTGATGGCGGGAAATCGGATTTGCTGAGCTTACCCCATCACCTGCACGACGTCTGCCGGCAGAAATGACCACCGCACACCGACAGCGGCTACACGAAGCGTTACAATGCGCCGCAACCCGCTTTGAACAGAGATGCCCGGAACTCCCCACTCATGAAACTCGAAGACATCAAGGTCAAGATCACGCCGGAGAACAAGTGCGGTTTCTGCACCAACAGCAAGTGCTGCACCTACGTGACCCAGGAGATCGACACCCCGAAGTCCAAATACGATTACGAGCACCTGCTGTGGCAGGTGTCCCACCAGGGCATCTCGATCTACAAGGACGAGGACGGCTGGTACCTGCTGGTGGATGCGCGTTGCACGCATCTGAAGCCGGACGGCCGCTGCGGCATCTACGACGTGCGTCCCCAGGTCTGCCGCGACCACACCAACGACTACTGCGAGTTCGACGCCCCCGCCGAGGACGGCTTCGATCTTTACTTCCCGGACTACGACTCGCTGCTCAAGTACTGCAAGAAGCGCTTCAAGAAGTGGAAGCGCGGCTGACGGCCGTCCCGGGCACCAGCCAGCGGAAATCATCCACTGCGTTGAACTCGCCCGTTTCCTTGTCCTGCTGAGCCGAATCGGGTCGCCGCACGGCCAGCACCTGCCCCAGGCCGAAACCGGCCGCGGCACTCAGGACGTCGAGGTTATCGTCGATCAGCAGGCTGCGGGCGGGATCGAAGGCCTCCACCGCCTGCAAATGGCTCCAGAAACCGGGCTCCTCCTTGGCGCAGCGCAGGTCGTGCGCGCTGATCACCCGGTCCAGATGCCCGCTCAGCTCGGTCATTTCCATCTTCAGGGCCACGCTGCCGCGGTGGGCATTGGTCAGCAGCACACGCCGCTTGCCCATGACCGCCAGCTGCTGCAGAAACTCGGGCACGTGCTCGCGCATCACGATGAGATCCGCCACCTCGCGTTTCAGCGCCACCAGGTCCAGGCCCAGTTCGCGCGACCAGTAATCCAGGCAATACCAGTCCAGGGTGCCGCGGATCGCGTCGAAGCGCCGGTACAGCTCCTGCCGCGCGTGCCGCTCATCGATGCCGTGAATCTCTGCGTAACGCACCGGCATGTGCTCGAGCCAGAAATGGTTGTCGAACCTCAGATCGAGCAGGGTGCCGTCCATGTCCAGGAAGACCGTATCGATGTCATCCCAGTCCAGGGGTTCACGCTGAATCTTTCTCAAACTGCTATCCTTTCCGGGTAATCCGGCTTGATCATAGACCATGCATAAAACACTGGGTTTCGCCGCTGGCCTGATGGTTACCGTGGCCGCCTTCGCGACCCCGGCGGACGACGCCTGGCTCAACGACGACAGCGAATTCCGCGCCGAGCAGGTCAACGAAGGCACGCTGGTCTTCCTTCGGCACCAGCCCGCCAAGCCCACGCATCACCACGAAAATCATATCGTGATCACCCGCGACAGCCTGCGCAACGGCTGGATCCGGCTCACCCAGTGCCACGAACATCTCGATGCCGTCCCGCGTGCGCAGGTCGTGTACAATAAACACCGCATTCGTAACCTGCGTATTACGGTTGCGAATGGCATCGAGCGGGCCTGGATCGAAGGCGCCAGCGTGCAGCTCGTCGATATCGGGCACCATGCACGGCTCTGCGTCAGCGCCGAATCCCGCGCGCTCTGGAAAAACCCGGATGGCAGTTACAGCCTGCGCAATGGACCCTTTATGCGCCGTTTCCTGGATGGCTTTTATCCCCTGCATGTGAGCATGAGCGTCGAATATCCCCACCGGTTACTCAAGTTCGAATCGATCTCGCCCCGCCCGCAAACCGGTTTTCGTTTCTGGAAGGATGTTGGCGGCCTGCATTACGACACCTGGTTCGAAGGCAAACTGCGCACCGATATCCGTTTCGAGCCCGTAGGCTGAACATGGCGCGCAAGCCCCGCATCCTCACCACGCAGGTCATTGCCGAAAGCCGCTTGTTCTGCATCGAGGAACTCGACCTCGAATTCTCCAACGGCGTGCGTACCCGCTACGAGCGGTTGCGCAGCGCCGGCAACGGCGCGGTGCTGATCGTGCCCTTTATCGATCCCGACACGGTGCTGCTGATCCGCGAATACGCCGCCGGCACGGAGCGCTACGAGCTCGGCCTGCCCAAGGGCCGTGTGGAGAATGACGAGGACTTGATACTGGCCGCCAACCGCGAACTGCGCGAGGAAGTGGGCTACGGCGCGCGCGACCTGCACCACCTGACCGGCCTGACGCTGGCGCCGGGCTACCTGGGACATCACACCCAGATCATCATTGCGCAGGACCTCTACCCCGACCGCCTGCCGGGCGATGAACCGGAAGAGCTCGAGGTGCTGCCCTGGAAAGTGGATGCCCTGGACCGGCTGTTCGCCCGCGAGGACTTTACCGAGGCGCGGTCCATCGCCGCGCTGTATCTGGCCCGCGACTACCTGAGAAACCGTTCATGACCCCAGACGCCGACACACTCGACCGCCTGCGCAACGCAGCCCTGCACCTGGCACACAAGGCCGGCGAGGCCATCATGGAAGTCTACGAACAAGGCTTCGAGGTCACCCGCAAGGACGACAACACGCCGTTGACCACGGCCGACCTCGCCGCCCATCGCACCATCACCGCGGGATTGGCCGACCTCACGCCGGATTACCCGGTCCTGTCCGAGGAATCTGAATCGCTTCCCTTCGAGGTCCGTGCCGGCTGGCAGACCTACTGGCTGATCGACCCGCTGGACGGTACGCGCGAATTCATCAAGCGCAACGGCGAATTCACCGTCAACATCGCCCTGATCCACGATCACGTTCCCGTCCTCGGCGTCGTTTACGCACCGGCGATGGAGGTCGGCTATCACGCCGTGCAGGGTCAGGGGGCCGTCAAGGAAGACGCCCAGGGTTCACATCCCATCCAGGCCCGCGCCCTGGGCAAACGCAAACCCGTCATCGCGGGCAGCCGTTCTCATGTCAGCGAACGACTGCAGGCCTTCCTGCACCGCGTCGGCGAGCACCAGCTGATCAGCATGGGCAGCGCCCTCAAATCCTGCCTGGTGGCCGAAGGCAAGGCGGACCTGTATGCCCGCCTCGGCCTGACCTCGGAATGGGATACCGCCGCCGCCCAATGCGTGGTGGTGGAGGCCGGCGGCCAGGTCACCGACACGGAAATGCACCCGCTGCGCTACAACACCAAGGACTCGCTGCTCAATCCGCACTTCTTCGTGTTCGGGCGCGACTCGCGGGACTGGTCCCAGCTGCTGTAACCCACCGCGCCCGGCTCACCGCTCGGCGAGGATCACCACCTCGTGCTGCTCCAGCGCCCCTTCGCCCGAAAAGGCCTCCTTCGGCATAGGATTGCTGTGAGCCAGCTTGAAGTCCTCGCTGCCGACCCAGTTCCTGAAGGCCTGTTCGCTTTCCCAGTGGGTGAGCACCACCCACGGCGTATCCGGCGTTTGGGGCTTGAGGATCTCCATGCGCACGAACCCCGGCTGCTTGTCCACCTGGCCGGCCCGGTTGCGGAACCGCGTCTCGAAGTCCTGTTCCCAGCCTTCGGCGACGGGCACGCGATTGGCGACGACATACATAAACGATCTCCTTAATGAAGTTGTGAGTCCGCGGCATTGCCGGTCCGGCCATCCCGGGTGCAACCGGCGTACATTGACAGCCCATGCGGCGTGAGTTGTCATAGCTCGAAGGCCGCCCCATGAATGCGGAACTGAACCATATCATCAGCTTTCTCACCCCGTGGGAGTTTTCTCTCACGGTGCTGCTGACCTGCTCGGTCACGGTGGCGGTCTATGTAGGCGGGCTGTGGCGCATGCGCCGTGCCGGCGAAGCGGTCAACCCCTGGCGCGCCGCCGCCTTCCTGCTGGGGCTGGTGGGAATCTACCTCTTTTTGCAGTCCTATCTGGACTACCTCTCTCAGCATATGTTCTGGGTGCACCGCCTGCAGCACCTAGTGCTGCACCACGCCGGACCATTTCTGATCGCATTGTCGGCGCCCGGCGCGATTCTCGCCCGCGGCGCACCGGCCTGGATGAAGGCCGGACTGCGGGCGATCTGGGCGATTCCCGGTGTGCGGCTGCTTTATCGCATCGTGCAGCATCCGCTGGTGGCGAGCCTGCTGTTCGTTGGGCTGATCGCCTTCTGGCTGCTGCCTGAGGTGCACTTCCAGGCCATGCTCTCCGAACCGCGCTACAAGGCCATGAACTGGAGCATGGTGATCGACGGCCTGCTGTTCTGGTGGCTGATCCTCGCGCCCGGCGGCGAGCCCTATACACCCGGCTACGGCACCCGTTTGCTCATGCTGTGGGGGGTGATGCTGCCGCAGATCGCCATCGGCGCCTATATCGGGTTGAGTAATCACGTACTGTACGATGTCTACAGCGTCTGCGGCCGGGCCTGGCCGATCGCACCGATGACGGATCAGGAACTCGGCGGGCTCATCACCTGGATACCAGCGAGCATGATGAGTGTGCTGGGCGCCCTGGTGCTGCTGCGCCGCATCCTGCTGTCACGCCCGTCCCACCGACGAACGGCCGCGCTGGAAATAAACGAATAAACACCAGAGGAATTGCATGTCCCGGAACCGACCGCTACGCCGCTTCATCCTGCAACTGTTGACCGTCCTGCCCATCCTGTTCGCGGGGACCTTGTACCTGACGGCCTGCGACCGTGGGAAACCCTGGCAGCTGACGGACATCAATGGGCTCATGCCCACGCTGCATTTCAAATTCACCAACGACGAAGGCAAACCGGTGCGCGCCAGCAATTACCACGGCAAGATCGCCCTGCTGTATTTCGGCTACACCCATTGCCCGGACATCTGCCCCATGACGCTGGGCAAACTCTCCCTGGCGCTCAAGCAGCTCGGGCCCGAAATGAACGACGTGCGCGTCCTGTTCGTCAGCGTGGACCCCAAACGCGACACGGTGCCGGTACTGCATCGCTACGTGAAATACTTCGGTCCCGAATTCGTCGGCCTGCGCGGCGACAACGACATGCTGCGCGAGCTCACCAAGCGCTATCGCGTCACCTACAGCTACGGCAAACCCGACGCCAAGGGTGACTACGAGGTCACCCACAGCAGCGCGGTATTCGTGTTCGGTCCCGAGGGTAAACCTCGGCTCATGATCCGCCACAACGATCAGCAGGCGAAGATCACCCACGACCTGCGCCGTCTCATCGGGGAAACCATCGGGAAATCGTCTTCCTGAAAGTCGGCTGCCGAAACGCCGGCGGCATCGCACTAGCCGAACAGGGGTTGTTGTTCGGCAATCTCCGCGCTGTGGATCACCCAGCTCTGCTCCCTGGCCACCTTGCCTTCCTTGGAGCGGTAAAGCGCCTGGTCCGCGACGCGCAGCAGATCGCGTCCGCTATCGATGTACGGATACACCGATACGCCGATACTGGCGTGGACGGTGATTGCGATATCCTCCGAAAGCTCGAAGGGCTCGGCCAGCGCAGCGGTGATTCTTTTCAGCACCGCCGGGAGCTGTTCCATTCCGTGCAAGTCCTCCAGCACCAGCACGAACTCGTCGCCGCCCAGGCGGGCGAAGTACTCGCCCTTGCGCAGCAGGCTGGACAAGCGCTTGGCGAAGGAGCCGAGCAACCGGTCCCCCATTTCATGGCCATGGCGGTCGTTCACCGGCTTGAAATCGTCCAGGTCGATTACGCAAACGGCCAGCAGGGTTTCTTCGCGACTGGCGCGGGCCAATGCATGCTCCAGGTATTGATCCAGGGCAGCCCGGTTGGGGAGGCAGGTCAGCGTATCGGTCAACGCCAGCCGGGCCAGCCGGCGATTGGCGCGCACCAGCCAGACCCGGTGCTTGAGCAGTTCGGTCTGAATGCGCACGAAACGGTAAAAGATCATGCCGAAGATCAGGGTGCCCGCGATGAAATTGTTCAGCTTGGAGATGTACAGGCCAGCACTGAACAGCTTGCCGCCCAGCACGAACAACACGATATCGATGGCCACCGCGCAGGCCACAACCGCCATCCAGATCGAAAGAACCGTCTTGCGCCGCGCGGTGACCAGCGCCACCCACGCGATAACCATCGCCACGAACTGAACGCCGTTGACCCATAGGTTAGGCGGAGTGGCGTAGTCGACATCCCGCAGGATCACGGGCAGAGGAAACGGCCGGTAGACGAGATACAGGGCCAGCAGGACGATAAGCAGCAACCCGCCGCCGATGGCGAGACGCGCCCGGACCCAGAAGCCGTTGCGTTTGAACAGCCCGCTGCCATAGGCGTTCATCAGCGCGTACACAAAGACGCCCAGCACGAACACGCCGTGCCAGAACCTGAACAGCCACAACCGGGTGGCCACGTCCTGCACGCACAGCAGATTGACCACGATCACCATGCCGCCGAGCAGATACCCAAGCCCCAGCGCCAGACCCGGATCGTGGCGCAGCAACAGTGCTTGCGTAAGCAGCAGAAGACCGGTGGTGATTTCCGCGAAGGCCGCGATGCCGGCGCCGGCGTACAACAGATTGGATTCCGGCCACTGCTCCGCGGCAAAGGGAATGGCGATCACAAAGCCCAGTAGCAACAGGGCCATGACAGTCCATGTCGCACGTATCTCGGCCTTGAACGGCCGGGCGTGCAACAGGTTGATGTCGTTGAGCGTCAGCTCAGCATATTCCCCACGGCGTCCGTTCAAGGCGGGGCCCCCGTCTCTTGTTATGCGACCCGGTGTCTCACCTGGGTCCGCGGCCCGATATCGTCATTGAAATCCGGCTTAAAATGCAAACGCGATTGTCACACTACTTTTTCGGTATCTTTTGTGACGGCGTTCACAAATTAAAAAAACCCCTAGGAATCTACCATCAAATCAAACTGTTAGGGCCGGCAATCCATAACAAAAACAAATACCAAATTGGTCCGCATGGCCTATTTCTGCCGGGCCACACCAATAAAAAAGGCCGACGGAATACCGTCGGCCTTTTTTATTGGTTCGGATGGTGGCCAGGGACAGAATCGAACTGCCGACACGGGGATTTTCAATCCCCTGCTCTACCAACTGAGCTACCTGGCCAAAATGAGGGCGGGATTAAAGCGGTTTTTACCCGTTGCCGTCAAGTCCTCAGGACTGCGGCACAAAGCCTTCAGGCTTGGTGGAGCCGCCACTGAAGAAGAATTTCTCCATTTCCTCTTCCAGGAACTTGCGGGCCTTGGGGTCCACCGGGGTGAGGCGATATTCGTTGATCAGCATGGTCTGGTGCTTGAGCCACATCTGCCAAGCTTCCTTGGAGACGTTCTCGAAGATGCGCTTGCCGAGCTCGCCCGGGTAGGGGGGTAAGTCCAAGCCCTCGGCCTCTTTGCCCAGGAGCACGCAGTTCACCATTCGTGCCATTCCAAGATTCCTCAACTCGTGTGTGCTTTCAACAGGGTCGCTACGGGCCTGGGGAAGCCGCCCGGCGCGGGAGAACCGGTGTTATACCAGACCCGCCCCGCCCCTTCCATCACACTGGCGGCAGGGTTATTCACCTGTACGGCCACCGGCCGGATGGTGAGACGGAAATGGGTGAAGGTGTGCGTGAAGGCCGCCAGTGCCTCACTGGCCTGCGGGCTGCAGCCCAGTTCCTTGCGGCACCAGGCATCGATCTCGGCTTCCCTGGCCACTTCGGGCAGGCTCCACAACCCGCCCCACAGCCCGCTCGGCGGGCGGCGCTCCAGCAGCGTCTCCCCCTCTGGATTGCGCACCACCAGCATCACCGTCTCGCGCTCGGGCAGGCGGCGGCGCGGACGCGGTGCGGGGAAGGCGGCGGTCTGGCCGGCCTGAAAGGCCTGGCAATCGGACTGCAGGGGACATTCGTCGCAGCGCGGCCTGGTGCGTGTGCAGCAGGTGGCGCCGAGATCCATCATGGCCTGGGTGTACTCGCCCACCTGTTCATGCGGTGTGTGGTTCTCGGCCAGCTCCCACAAGCGCCGCAGGACACCCGCCTGCCCGGCCCAGCCCGCCATGGCGTGGTAGCGCGCCAGCACGCGCTTGACGTTGCCGTCCAGGATGGGCGCGCGGATGCCAAAACCCAGCGACAGGATCGCCCCGGCGGTGGAACGGCCGATGCCTGGCAGGTCGGTGAGCGCCTCCAGGTCGGCCGGCAGTTCGCCGCCGTGATGCGCCACCATCTCCTGCGCGGCCTTGTGCAGGTTACGGCCCCGCGCGTAATAGCCCAGACCGCTCCAATGGCCCAGCACGTCGTCCTGCCCGGCGCCCGCAAGGGCAGGTACGTCCGGAAACGCCGCCATGAAGCGCTCGAAATAAGGAATGACCGTCGCGACCTGGGTCTGCTGCAGCATGACCTCGGATATCCAGACCCGGTAAGGCGTGGCCGGATGCTGCCAGGGCAGGTCGTGGCGTCCGTGGCCGGCGAACCAGGCCAGTACGCGGGCGGCGAATTCATTCATCGCCGCCTCCCTGCGCGCCTTCGGCTCGCGCCCGGGCGATGGACTCCAGCCGCTCGAAGCTTTCCCGCATCTCGCGGCGCAGGTTGCTGCGCACCACCGCCGGCCCGATCAGGGGCGGAATCCAGAACGCCGGGCGCATGCTGGCCCGGTAGGTCACATCGGTCTGGGTTCCGAGGGGGCGCAGCCCCCAAAAGGTCTGTCCCGACTTGAAGCTGGTATGGTCCGGTACCATGGTGCTGACCAGACTGCCGCCCGGCAGTTGCTGTACGTCCTCGATGCGTTTCATGTCGACACAATAGAAAAAGGCGCAAGCATGCACCAGGGTCTGCACGCGGGTCACGCCCGGTGCGGGCGACGGCAGCACGCGGCTTTCGCGGATATCCGGATTGATATCCGAAAGATGTCGGTAGTCGGTTAGCGTGGCCCGTACGGCGTCGACCGGCGCATCCACCCGTACCCTGGCTTCGATCCGGTATTCGCCTTTTTCACTGGTAACCTGGAGATGGCGCAGCTCGCCGGCGCACAGCCCAAAGGGCAGCAACAGCAGGCAACAAAGCAGCCAGCGGCTCATCGTTGCGCCCGTCGGCCGGCCCTCTCCAGTCTCGAAACGGCAAGAAAGAATTGATGGCGTACCTTGCGTTCGATCAGGTAGGGGCCGATGAGCGGCGGCACCCAGATATCGGGTACCAGATGGGCGTTCAGCACCAGCCGTGAGCGGTATTTGCCGACCGCCTGCAGATGCCAGCGAATGGTGCCGGATGCGAAATCGCCCGCGCCGGGCACGGTTTTAGCCAGGCTGCGCCCGTTGTCGTCCCGCTTCACGTCCATGACGTGATCGAGATCCCGGCAGAATATCCAGATACAGCCCTGGAGCTCCGCGTGCACGCGTGTCCAACCCGGCGGCGCCCCCGCGATCACCTTGCTGTTCTGCACCACGGGCATGAGCAGAGAGAGGTTGCGGTAGTCGGACAGCACGCTGCGCAATGCAGCGACGCGGGCGTTGAGTTCGGCGTCGAGCTGAACGTTGAGGGCGCCGTCCACATAATGCACCTCCAGGGTATGTACCTCGGCGGCCTGCCCCCACAGGGGCCAGAGCAGCAGAACCCAGAGGTAGCGATGCACGGTTACTTCAGCTTGAACAGGTCCTGCAGGCCTTTCTGCAGGTCCTGCTGCAGTTTTTGCTTTTGTTTTTCAACCTCTTTCTGCACCGCTTTCTTGGCCTCCTGCTTGGCGGCCTGCTCCACCATCTTGTCCAGCTGCAACTGATAGTTGAGCTTGGCGAAGGGCCCGCTGATGCGGATCGGCAACCAGCGCGTGTCGGGCTTGAGCTCGCCCACGGACAGCACGTAGTCCACCCGGTTCCGGACCAGATCCACCTTGCCTGCTCCCTTGGCGCGCCAGCCGGGGGTGAGCAGCTGCAGGTCCTGGTTGTTCAGCACGCCCTGCTGAATGGCGCCGGTGCCCGACAGCGTGCTGAATTTGCTGGGCTCGAAGCCGCCGGCCGGAACCGGTTTGCCCTTGAGCACCGCCTCGGCGGTCAAGATATTCTGCGCCAGCTTGGAGTCCTGAATGCTGCCGTCGGTGATCTTGAAACTGACGTTGCCGCCCAACGCGCCGCGCAGGGCGCTGATCCGGTTACCCTGCGTGCTGATCTGGGCGCTGGCCTGGGTGAGCCCCGACAGATAACGGTCACCCGCATAGTCCTGCAGCAGGTCGCCGAGTTTCACGTTCTGCAGATTGAATCCGCCCCGCCACACCGGCGTGGCCTGGCGCACATCCAGGGCGGCGTTGGCGTTGAG
>JARRKE010000007.1 GCA_037388465.1 Gammaproteobacteria bacterium | reverse complement strand
ACGTAGTGGTTGTCCATGACATCGAAATGGACGATGTCGGCGCCCGCCTTCAGGACGTTGTCGACCTCCTCGCCCAGGCGCGCGAAATCCGCGGACAGGATGGAGGGTGCAATCAGATTGTCGTTAGCCATGATCCGACCCATATTTAAGCGTTTTTAGAGGGGCGCACTTTACCCGATCAGGGCGACTATTTCAGCCTTACGACTTGTCCGGATGCAGGCCCTTACCGCAGAATGAGGGCCATTTTTCTACCCGAGGAAACAGGCAATATGAATCTCACCCTGCCCCTTGCCCTGCACGTCCTCTCCGTCACCATCTGGGTCGGCGGTATGTTCTTCGCCTACATGGCCTTGCGCCCCGTCGCCACGTCGCAGCTGCAGCCCCCCGAACGCCTGAGGCTGTGGGCCGGCACGTTCGCCAAATTCTTTCCCTGGGTCTGGGTCGCCGTCGTCCTGATCCTGGCCACCGGTTACTGGATGCTGCTCGGTCCGCTGGGCGGGATGAAAGCCGCACCGCCCTACGTCCACATCATGAACGGCATCGGCATTCTGATGATGCTGATCTACTTCCATGTATTTTTCGCACCGTACAAACGCCTTCGGCGCGCGGTAGCCGGCGAGGAATGGAAATCCGGGGGCGTAGCCCTGGGTCAGATTCGCAAACTGATCGGCCTCAACCTGAGTCTCGGGCTGATCAACATCGTCGTGGCGACGCTTGGCCGCAGCCTATTTTGACGCCCTGGCCCACCCGGAAGCGCCAAAACTTAAGAAAACACGCTCAATAATTGCAATAACCGTTTGAATTGCCGATGCTTCTGGGCTATATTCCAGCGCAGAGCTAGGCACCCCAAGGGAGAGGCGGATCCCTGTGTTCCGCGCCCGACCAACACAAGACCATATCCGAACCCGCGGAGTAAGGGCATGAAAATCAAATACCTGCTGCTGATCACCACCCTGTTGGCTTCCGGTCCGGCGCTCGCCGAAATGCCGCGCATGTATTTCGGCCTCGCAGGGGGCGTGGGCAATGTCCACCTGGACAACAACACGGGCTATTTCGCCAATAACACGCTCGATTACAACGTCTACAAGGCCAAAATCGGCCTGGACATCCTGCCCTACCTGGGCGTGGAACTGCACGGCGGTGTACGCGACGGCGAAGGCGACAAGACCCTGCGCAGCTTCTACGGCGCCTTCGTACGCGGCAACCTGCCCTTCAAGGACGTCAACGTCTACGCCCTCGCCGGCGGCGGCTACCTGACCAGCCACTTCATCAAGAAGGGTAGCGACAGCGTGAACGACAACCTGAGCACGGTTGCCTACGGAGCCGGCATAGAGCTGTTCGGCGCCCCCAACACCGCCGTCTCGCTCGAATGGGTCCGCTACAACCAGGGCAAGATCAAGGAAGTCAACGGCATCAGCCTGCCCACCAAGGTCGATTCCTCCTTCGACACCTGGACCATCGGCTTCGTGCACCATTTCGGCGCCCCGCGCTTCCGCTAGGCACCAACCTCTTCGGATCGACTTACCGGCCCCGCCTTTCCGGCGGGGCCGGTCTCGTCTTCGATCCCCAGAAAACGCCGCAGCGCCTCCCGCTGCGCCATTGCATCCCGGTAGCCGAGATCGATCAAGGCACCGCAGTAATTGCCGTCAAACAGCAGATAGCTGGTCAATTCCTCGCCCTGTTTGCGCCGCACGCCAATCCCACGCAACAGATGACGCACCGTCCCGGGAAACGCGCCGATATAGTCCTGCGCCATCTCGGCGAGATTGCGGCTCGGGGTGATCACCAGGGTATCGATCTGCCGCAGCGGAACGCTCATCCCCCCCGCATCACCTGACCCCAGGGTCTTCAGGGTCAGATTGATGCGTTCCAGGCGCTCCAGGTCGGTACCCAGACTGTCCATGAACAGGGTGTCCAGCACATGGCCCGCAATCTGTCCGATGCCGGGATACGCCATGCGCCCGGGCTGATGGGGTGTTTCGGTTTCATGCTGCACGCCGACGACCAGCACCCGGTCCGCCCCCAAATGCAAAGCGGGCGAGATGGGCGCGGTCTGGCGCATGGAGCCGTCGCCGTAATAGCGGCCGTCGATTTCCTCCGCCGGGAACACCAGCGGGATGGCCGTGGAGGCCTTGAGATGAGCGTAGTGAATCTCTGCCGGCCGGCCGATGCGCCGCGCCCTGCTCCAGCCGGCCAGTTCTTCGACACCCTGAAAGTAGCTGATCGAGCGCCCGCTGTGATAACTGCAGACGGTCACCGCCAGCGCCGTCAGCATGCCCGCATCGATCGCCTGCTGGACGCGGATCAGGGGAATGTGCCCTTCGAGCAATGCCTGCAACGGCGAGTTATCGAGCAGCGAACGTGGATTGAGCCCGCCGATACCACCCAGCAGTAGCGCTGCGACCCAGTGCAGGCCGTGTCTGAGGACATGCAGCGGCTCGGTACGCAAAATCTGGCTGACCACCATGTTGCGCCACACGGCTTCGAGATGCTCCGCGCCGCGATGAAAGTGCAGTGCGGAAGAGGCCAATGCGGCCGCATTGATGGCGCCGGCGGACGAGCCGCACAGGATGGGAAACGGATTGGGCGCATTACGTGGCAACAACTCGGCCACCGCCTTGACGATACCAACCTGATACGCGGCGCGGGCGCCGCCGCCGGCAAGAATCAAGGCGGTTTTTCCACGTCCGGGCTGGGTGGCCATGCCTGTCATGTCGTGGCTCTCCGCTCTTCCTTAGATTATGGCTCGCAAGAAGAACATCGGCCACTTGCGTGGCGCCACCCGCCACGATGGTGGCGTTTTATTGGCTGGAATCTATTCCGACAGACCGCGCCGCGTCAGTTCGCGTCCAGGTAACGTTCGCGGTCGAAGCAGGCGACCCACTGTGGTTTGAGGACCACGACGACCGTCATGATCATGCCGTTGAGCAAGGCCTCGGGCAACAACACCAGTGGCAGGTAGGCCAGGTAATCGCGCACCAGGGTGTGCAGCGGATACGCATTGTTGATCAGCAACAAACCGGTGAACAGCAGGGTGCTGAGCAGGATCGCGATAATGGCGTTGAAGAACACCGTAAAAAAGATATACACGGCAAAGTGGTTAGGCAGCTTGCGGTCGGCCAGACGATACAAGGCATAGGTCACCGCCACCGGTACGACCATGGTGATCAGGGCATTGACCGAAAACACCGACCAGTGCAGATCGGAAAACAGCCAGCCCTGGACCAGCAGGGCGGCGGTGCCGGCGATCACCGCCAGTTGCCAGCCGAACACCAGCGTCAGCGCCGTAAGTCCGAGATAGTGCAGATCCAGTCCCGGCTCGACCCCGGCCCGCAGGCTCCACAAGGCGACCAGCGCGCCGATGGATATGAGGTACATATTCAGCTGTTCGCTGTGCAGCAGACGCCGCCACGGCGCCAGGCGCACGGCCTGCGCCAGCACGACCACGTAAATCGTATCGTCCAGCAGGCGGAAATCGCCGAAGACCTGATCCGGGGTGATATTCATAGCGGGTAATGATGGACTACCGGGTCAATGCCGGTCGAGCTTGTGTACCGAGGCCGTTGTCGCACCCTGCGTCGCACGGGAACGCTGCTCCAGTACGAGCAACGCCTTGGCGAACTCGCCCTGCAGGAATTTCATCGTTTCGTAGCCCTTGATCTGATTGATCTCAACCATGAACGGCACCGGCTCGTGCAACGCATCGCGCGCCTGGGGACGAAATTCACGCCAGGCCAGCTCAACCGAACGGTCGCCCTGGCCGTCCACGAAGATGATTTCCTCCGCGTCGATCACCGCCATGTACTGGATGGCCCGGATAGGCACGAACAGGCAGTTGCGACCGCAGCGGCTCAGCAAGAGATGGGCGCGGTTATAGATGTCGGCCGGCAGCGTGCTGGCAATGCGCTCCAACACCGTTCCGCGCCGAAAGGTTTCCCGTATATCCATTGAAACCCTCCTCCCAGCCAGCGCCTGGTGAGACGACGTTCCACACCGGACCGGCGTATGTTCATCATCCCCCGTTTGCCGGCGGGGTGCCAGAGGGCTACGGCGTCAGTACGTGGAAGGCGTCATCGGCCGTATCGTGGCCCAGCAAACGGCCTTCCACGAGGTCGAAATACCAGCCGTGCAGCTGGAGCCGGCCGCTTTCCAGCCGTTCCTCGATCCAGGGAAAGGTCTTCAGGTTGATCAGCGACTGCTTGATGGATTCCAATTCACAGCATTGGGCACGCTCGGCCGGATCGGCGGACGGTCCCAGTTGCCGGTTCGTCTTCTCCAGCGCGGGCTTGGCCAGCGAGACCCATCGGCCGATAAAGCCGCCCGTATCCGAAGGACCGTCAATCAGCGCCTGAATGCCGCCACAACGTGCATGCCCCATGACGATCACGTGTTCCACGCCGAGCTGGCAGATCGCGTATTCCAATGCGGCACTGGTGCCGTGATAGGTACCGCTTTCCTCGCAGGGCGGCACCAGATTCGCGACGTTGCGGATCACGAACAGATCCCCCGGATTGCAGTCCAGCATCAGCGAGGGATCGACCCGCGAGTCCGAGCAGGCCACCAGCACAATGCGCGGCGACTGGCCGCGTTCCACCAGCTGACGGAACTTCCTGCTCTCCCGGTACTGACGTGAACTCAGGCCGGCGAATCCTGCAATCAGGCTAGCGATAGGATCCATCCCGATCAGCTCGTGAGGCTCGCGAACAACGAGGGTAGACGCTCGGGCAGGCGCTGCACGTGATCGACCACGGTGTAGCCGTTCGGCCCGAAAATGCGCGAGACGTAGTCGTCAGCATGGGGGTCCAGGGTCAGGCAGTAGGTGCGGATGCCCTCACGCCCCAGTTCATCCACAGCCTTCTTAGTGTCGTGGCGCAGGTACTGCGGGTCCTTGACGTCGATATCCGCCGGCTCGCCGTCGGACACCAGCAGCAGCAGCTTCTTTTGCTGCGGCTGGTGCGAAAGATAATGGGCCGCATGCCGGAACGCGGCGCCCATACGCGTGGAATAGCCGCCCTTCATGCCGGCCAGGCGGGCGCGCACCTCATCGTCGTAGGGTGCATCGAAATCCTTGAACCGGTAGTACTGGACGTCATGGCGACTGTCGGAGGCAAAACCGTGAATGGCGAAGGGGTCGCCGATGCCGTCCACCGCCCAGGACAGCAATGCGGTGGCCTCGCGCGCCAGCTGGATGACCGGCCGGTCGGAATCGCCCAACACCTCGTTGGTGGATTCGGACAGGTCGAGCAGCACCAACACGGCCAGATCGCGCAGTTTGCGCTCGTAACGGATGTTAATGCGCTGGTCGGGCATCTCGCCCATGCGCAGATCGATCATCGCGCGTATGGCGGCATTGATGTCGATCTCGTCGCCGTCCTCCTGATGGCGTTTGCGTATGATGCCCTGGGGAATCAGGGCGTCGATGATGTGGCGCAGGCGACTGGCGATCGGCTTGTGCTCGACCAGTATCTGGTCGATGTCTTCCGGGTCGCCCTTGGACTGGCGCTTTTCCAGCACCGTCACCCAGTCGGGTCGGTACAGCTGCACCTGGTAGTCCCACTCGTTGTAGTGATAGGGCTCCGAGACGGGTTCCTTGCCCTCCATCTCGTTGTAGCTGACGCCGTTGTCCTCGTACGGGAACAGTTCCGTCTCCAGGCGCCAGATTTCCTGCGCATCGTCGCCGGCCAGTTCGCAGTCGACCTCGTTGGCCATCTCGATCGCGGATACCGTCTTGCGCACCTGCCGCTGGCTGGCCGGAACGTACTCGGCCGTTTCGTCCCAGACATTTTCCGCGAATTCCCAGATGATGCGGTTATCGTCGCGATAGGGAATGTTCAGGGTCTGCTCCAGCAGACGCAGCGAAGGTACGGACAGGTGCTCGTTGAGGCGGTTGTAGAGCGTCACACCGATATCCCAGGAAAGCTGGCTGTTTGTCGCATCCTGGGATATCCGGGTATTGAACTCCTCCACCGTCTCGCCGATCAGCGGGTCGTCCCCGGGCTGTGCCTGACCGGCCAGCAGCGCACCGGCCAAACGTTCCAGCACGGCGACGGCCGGGTCCACATCGCCTTCGCGCGGCAAATCGTGGAACTGACGCCACAGTTTGCGCAGGCCGGGGAATTCGGCGATGGCGAGATGTTCGACGCGCGCGTCCTCGATCATGCCGATCAGGAACATCTGCACCGGATTCAGCGCCTCGGCAGAGATCGGCGCCAGAGTGTACGACAGGTGAGCCGCGGCATGGGCACAGGCGGCACGGTACAGTTCCAGGCCGGGGATGCCGTTGACGTCGTCATAAGCGTCCGGCACGTGCACCACGCCCTGCTCCAGGAAAGGTCGCATACCTTCGCGGCTCTCGTAGTCGCCGGAGGTCGGGCGCAGGAAGAAATCCCGGCCCCACAGGGCGCGCAGGTAGAAATTGAGTTTGCGTTGGGTATCGACAAACAACGTGCCGCGCCGTTCCTGCTGCAGCATCTTCTGGCTGTCCGGTGATTCCAGGCTGAAGTAGGCGGTCTGCTTGGCGAAATCGCGCGCGTAGGCCTGGGCGCCCCACAACGCCCAGCGCCGCAAACCGCCCAGGGTGAGCTTGCCGAGCAACTCGTCCAGGCGCTCCAGCATGGGGCGCAGGCCACGCGGCACCTTGGCGGAAAGCTGGTGGATCAGCGCCAGGTATTTGATCAGCAGTTCGGAATCACCCAGGCGCCGGGCGGCGGTGGGCAGCGTACCGAGCATCAGACGGATCACCTCGCCACTGACCATGGAGGTCAGCTTCATGGCCGAGGTCACCACATCCGGGATGACACCGTCGCCCACCTCCTTGCACACGGCGGGCATGGATTCCAGCCAGGCGGCCACCAGATAGGGGCCGCGCCCCAGCTCGCAGAAGGCGCGCGCGCCTTCGAGATAGTTATGCTGCCCCTGCGGGCCCATGACGCGCGCGGCTTCATTGAAGCTCGCGTCGAAGACCTCCTTGACCTCCGGAGCACCGTTTAGGATGCAGTCCTCGTATTCGCTCAGATCGATTTTCATCGCTAACCCTCGCTTACGGCACCGGGCTTTTCGGCCCGGGGGTCACGCACGGCACAGGCAACCGTGTACTGCCTGCCCTGCTTGACCTTGTCGTAATTGCCGAACACTTCGCGCATGGCGCGGGCGAAGAATTCTCTCAAGCCGGTGATCGTGACCACGTAGAAACGTCCACCGGGGTTGAGGTGATGCCAGGCGTCATACAACAGGATGTAGAGCAGTTCCCGCCCGACCTTGGCCGGAATGTTCGAGGCCACCAGATCGAAACGCCGCTCACCCAGTTGTGCGAAGCCGTTGCTGAGTTGCGCCTCGCAGTTTTCCAGCCGGTTCGCCTCGATGTTTCGGCGCGCGTATTCCACGGCCACGAAATCCTTGTCCGCCAGCAGCGTGCGCCCCTGCGGCGCCATACTCGCCAGCGTCAGGCCGATCGGCCCGTAGCCGCAGCCCAGATCGAGGCAGTCCGCATCGGGCGCCACCTCGATATGCCGCAACAGCAGGCGGCTGCCTTCGTCGATTTCTCGCGGCGAGAACAGTCCCCAGGTGCTGCGAAAGCGGAACGCTCGACCATTCAGCGTCGCTTCGAAGACGATGTCCCGCTTTAGTTTGGAGACGTACTCCGCCAACGGACGCATGCGGATATCAGAAGTAGGTGCCGACCGCCGCGTCCAGCGTATCGCGCATGTCCGGGTCATCGGTAATCGGACGGACCAGGGTCATGGCACAGGCAGCCTGGGCATCGATGCCCTTGTTGATAAGTTGCCCTGCGTAGACCAGCAGACGGGTGGAGATACCCTCGTCCAGACCGTGCCCCTTGAGGTTGCGCGCACGGTGCGCGATCTGCACCAGCTTGCCCGCGGTCTCCGCATCGATCCCGGTTTCGTGGGCGACGATCTCGGTCTCGACCTCGGCCGAGGGATAGTCGAAGTCCAGGGCGCCGAAACGCTGCTTGGTCGACTGCTTCAGGTCCTTCATCAGGTTCTGATAACCGGGGTTGTAGGAGATCACCAGCTGGAAGTCCTCGTGTGCGGCAACCAGCTCGCCCTTTTTCTCGAGCGGCAGGGTGCGGCGGTGGTCGGTCAGCGGATGGATCACCACCGTGGTGTCCTGGCGTGCCTCGACCACCTCATCCAGGTAGCAGATGGCGCCAATGCGCGCGGCGATGGTCAGCGGGCCATCCTGCCAGCGCGTACCACTGGCGTCGAGCAGGAAGCGACCCACCAGATCGGAAGCAGTCATGTCCTCGTTACAGGCCACGGTGATCAGGGGGCGTCCCAGCTTGTACGCCATGTATTCGACGAAGCGCGACTTGCCGCAGCCAGTCGGGCCTTTCAGCATGACGGGCATGCGGGCCTGGTAAGCGGCCTCATAAAGATCGATCTCGTTGGCAACGGCCTTGTAGAAAGGCTCCTGCTCAATCTTGTACTGGTCGATGTTCTTATCACTCATGACAAAAACCCTCGGTTCACTCGTGAATCAAAAATGGCGAAACGTTCAAATGGTACAGGTCGGACCATGCAGCACGTACAGGTACGAGCCATAAACCCCGGCCTGCAACATCTGAAACTCAAGCAAAAAAATGCCCCTGTCCGGAGACCGGCCAGGGGCTCTATCAGACGCTAACCCTGACCGGATTAAGCGGCCTTGCCGCGGTAGATGACCATCGCGGCGCCCTGGGACTGCGCGAAGTTATCGTAACCGACCAGACGCACGTGATTGTTCGGGTGCGCCTTGTGGCAGGCTTCGGCTTCGGCCAGGATCTTATCGACGTCGGTCTCACCGAACATGGGCAGCTTCCACATGTACCAGTAATGGTCGAAGGAATTTTCCGGCTCGGTGTGTTCGATGGCCGGGTTCCAGCCCTTGCTGACGATGTACTCGACCTGCTTGCGAATCTGCTCGCTGTCCATGGCCGGCAGGTACGAGAAGGTCTCGAACTTGCGGCTGGACTCATCGGTCAAGCTCGACTTGTAATCTTGCATCTCGCTCATTGGTTGCTTCCTCAAATATCTGTTTCGGGATATCAAGCATTCGATTCAAGCTGCGGGGCGGGCAGCACCCGCCCCCGCTTGGGACATTACTTGTGGGCAACGTCCAGCTTGTCGACGGTGTCGAATTCGAACTTGATTTCCTTCCAGGTCTCCATCGCGGCCTTCAGCTCTGGGCTGCTCTTGGCCGCCTCGGTAAGGATCTCCTTGCCTTCCTTCTCCAGCTGACGGCCCTGGTTGCGGGCCTCGACGCAGGCTTCCAGCGCGACACGGTTGGCCGCGGCGCCGGCCGCGTTGCCCCAGGGGTGGCCCAGGGTACCGCCGCCGAACTGGAGCACCGAGTCATCACCGAAGATGGTGACCAGCGCAGGCATGTGCCAGACGTGGATGCCACCGGAGGCGACGGCGAAGGCGCCGGGCATGGAACCCCAGTCCTGATCGAAGAAGATGCCGCGGCTGCGGTCTTCCTTGACGTAGGACTCGCGCAGCAGGTCGATCCAGCCCAGAGTGGACTCGCGGTCGCCCTCGAGCTTGCCGACCACGGTGCCGGTGTGCAGGTGGTCACCGCCGGACAGACGCAGGATCTTGGTCAGCACACGGAAGTGGATACCGTGGTGCGGGTTGCGGTCGAGCACGGCGTGCATGGCGCGGTGGATATGCAGCAGCACTCCGTTGTCCTGACACCACTGGGCCAGACCGGTGTTGGCGCAGAAGCCACCGGTGATGTAGTCGTGCATGATGATCGGGGCACCGATCTCCTTGGCGTACTCGGCGCGCTTGAACATCTCGTCCGGGGTCGGCGCAGTGACGTTCAGGTAGTGACCCTTGCGCTCGCCGGTCTCGCGCTCGGCCTTGTCGATGGCCTCCATGACGAAGTCGAAACGCTGACGCCAGCGCATGAACGGCTGGGAGTTGACGTTCTCATCGTCCTTGGTGAAGTCCAGGCCGCCGCGCAGGCACTCGTACACGGCGCGGCCGTAGTTCTTGGCCGACAGGCCCAGCTTGGGCTTGATGGTGCAGCCCAGCATCGGACGGCCGTACTTGTTCATGATGTCGCGCTCGACCTGGATGCCGTGCGGCGGACCGTTACAGGTCATCACATAAGCGATGGGGAAGCGCACGTCTTCCAGACGCAGGGCGCGCACGGCCTTGAAACCGAACACGTTACCCACCAGCGAGGTGAACACGTTGACGACGGAGCCTTCCTCGAACAGGTCGATCGGGTAGGCGATGAAGGCATAGAAGCAGGTGTCGTCGCCGGGCACGTCCTCGATGGCATAGGCACGGCCCTTGTAGTAGTCCAGATCGGTCAGCAGGTCGGTCCACACCGTGGTCCAGGTACCGGTCGAAGACTCGGCGGCCACCGCGGCCGCGGCCTCTTCACGCGGCACACCCGGCTGCGGGGTGATCTTGAAGCACGCCAGGAGATCGGTTTCCTTGGGCGTGTAATCGGGCATCCAGTACGTTTCGCGGTATTCTTTAACACCCGCGCTGTAGCTCTTCACTGCCATGATGGCTTCCTCCCAAATAGGGGTTCAAAAAAATTCGGTGCACCCGATGCCGGGAAACTGCTGCTCCGGCCAAGTGGGAATGGAAGTATAGCAACGCGTTCCATCAACACAATTCAGGATTTATGATTATTACCATAAGTATTAATTTATGGTTTAATCTATTCATCATGCATCTCACCCTACGTCAGATTCAGGTTTTCGAGGCGGTGGCACGGCATCTGAGCTTCACCCGTGCGGCGGAGGAGCTGCATCTCACCCAGCCCGCGGTCTCCATGCAGGTCAAGCAGCTGGAGGACAATCTCGGCCTGCCGCTGTTCGAGCAGGTCGGCAAACGCATCTTTCTCACCGAGGCCGGTCAGGAAATGTTCGACTATGGCCGGCGCATCTCCGGTCTGGTCAAAGAGGCCGGCGACGTCATCGCCACCCTCAAGGGCGGGCAGCGCGGCCACCTCAATATCTCGGTGGCGACCACGGCCAATTACTTCACCACCCGCCTGCTGGCGGATTTCTCCCACCGCTTCGAAGGCGTCACGGTCAGCCTGGACGTCACCAACCGGGAAAGCCTGTTGCGGCAGCTGGAGAACAACGAAACCGACCTCGTCATCATGGGCGAACCGCCGTCCGGCATGGATCTGGAGGCCCTCGCCTTCATGGAAAACCCGCTGGTAATCGTCGCCTCTCCCGAACACCCGCTGGCCTCACGCCGCAACATTCCGTTGCAGGACCTCGCCGAGGAAACCTTCGTGGTGCGCGAACTGGGTTCGGGAACGCGGGGTGCGATCGAGCGGTTTTTCGCCCTTCACGGTATGCCCCTGCCGACCGGGATGGAGATGAGCAGTAACGAGGCCATCAAACAGGCGGTCGAAGCCGGTCTCGGTCTCGGCATCATCTCCATTCATACCGCCGCGCTGGAACTGGAAACCGGACGACTCGTCACGCTGGATGTGGAGGACTTCCCGATTATCCGCCACTGGTATCTGGTGTTCCGCAAGGGCAAGCGCCTGTCCCCGGTGGCGCTGGCGTTCCGCGCCTTTGTCCTGGACGAGGCCCGCGGTTACGCCAAGTCCCTCATACCGGCACGCCCGCAGGCGTGACGGGTCGCACCGAGCGAAGGGAAAAGGAATTTTAAAGAAGAGGGCTTAGCCCGCGAGTTGGCTGAACAGGGCGTCGGCCCGCGTCAGGGCATCGTCCACGTTGGTGTCCAGGACGCAGAAATGCCCCATCTTGCGGCCCGGACGGGCCTCGCGCTTGCCGTAGAGATGCAGCTTGGCGCTGGCATCGCTGAGCAGGGCCAGCCAGTCCGGCTGTGTCGCGCCCCACAAATCTCCCAGCAGGTTGACCATCACGACCGGCGACAGCAGGCGGGTATCGCCGAACGGCAGGCCGCAGACCATGCGCACCTGCTGCTCGAACTGGGAGGTGACGCAGGCATCGAGGGTGTAGTGACCGCTGTTGTGTGGCCGGGGCGCCAGCTCGTTCACCAGCAACTGCCCGTCGACGACAAAAAACTCCACCGCCAGCACACCGCAGTAATCCAAAGCGTCCGCCAGTTGCACCGCCATGACCTGCGCCTGATTCGCCAGCGCCTCGGGCACCCGGGCGGGCACGATACTGGTGTGCAGAATGCCCCCCACATGGCGATTCTCGGCCACCGGGTAACAGCGCGACTCGCCGTGGCAGTTGCGCGCCAGCACCACCGAGACCTCGCGTTCGAGTTGGACGCGCCGCTCCAGCACGCAGGGCACGCCCCCCAGGTCGGCAAAGCCCTGCTGTAATGTCGCCAGACTGTCGACGCCGACCTGCCCTTTGCCGTCGTAGCCCAGTGAAGCGCGCTTGAGAATGGCGGGTGCCCCGACGGCGGCGAAGGCCTGCTCCAGGTCCACCTCGCTCTCGACGGCATGAAACGGGGCCGTCGCCAGTCCGGTCTGCTGGATGAAGGTCTTTTCGTGAATGCGGTTCTGGGTCTTGGACAGCGCCGTCGCGGACGGACGCACCGGAACGCTTTGCGCCAGCCGCTCCATCACGGCGGCGGGGATGTTTTCGAACTCAGTGGTAATCGCCGCACACGTGGCGGCCAGCTGATCCAGCGCCCAGGTATCGGTATAGGCGGCGTGCAGGTGTTCGTCCGCCATGCGTCCCGCCGGACTGTCGGCGTCGGGATCGAGCACGACCACGTGATAACCCAGGGTACGGGCCGCGACCGTAAACATGCGGCCCAACTGCCCGCCACCCAGGATGCCGAGCGTGGCGCCCGGCAGGATAGGACCCGCCGAGCTCATTCCGCCGGCGGCAGCTGCATGCCCAGCACGCTGTCGCGCAGCGCCTGCCTGAAACCGTGCAGACGCTCGGCGAGCGCCTTGTCCTCGCCGGCCAGGATGGAGACGGCGAACAAGCCGGCGTTCGCCGCGCCGGCCTCGCCGATGGCAAAGGTCGCCACCGGCACGCCCTTGGGCATTTGCACGATGGAGAACAGCGAATCCTGCCCCTTGAGATAACGCGTCGGCACGGGCACCCCGAGGACGGGCAGCGCGGTCTTGGCCGCGAGCATGCCGGGCAGATGCGCGGCGCCGCCGGCGCCCGCGATCAGGCAACGCAGGCCGCGCGAGGCCGCATTCTCGGCGTACTCGAACAGCAGATCGGGCGTGCGATGCGCGGAAACCACCCGGTATTCATGCGGCACGCCGAAGTGTTCGAGCTGCTCGACCGCATGGCGCATCACGAACCAATCGCTGTCCGAGCCCATCACTACACCGACCAGAGGGTGCCCCGCCATGGATCAGAGATCCTTCAGGCCGGCCTGCGGAAAGGCAAAATCCGCAAAGCGCAGTTCGTTCGCATTGAACCAAGCGTACTCCATGTTGCGGAACTTGATCCAGTTCTCGAAGATCTGGCGCCAGGTCTTGTCCTTCTGGTTCAGTTCGCTGTAGATATCCATGGCGTGCTTCTGCGCGGCCTCGAGGATGTCGTTGCTGTAGGTCTCGAGCTTGACGCCCTTGGACAGCAGACTCTTGAGGGCCACCGGATTCAGGGCATCGTACTTGGACAGCATGTTCTGGTTCGCCTCGGCCGCCGCACAGGCCACCGCCGCCTGATACTCCTTGGGCAGCTTGTTCCAGGCATCCTGGTTGATGTACAGCGACAGCTGGGTGTTCGGCTCCCACCAGCTCGGCGCATAGTAATACTTGGCCACCTGGTAAAAGCCCAGCTTCTCGTCATCGTACGGGCCGACAAATTCGGTGGCATCGATGACGCCACGCTCCAGCGCAGGGTAGATATCCCCGCCGGCCAGGGTCTGCACATTCACGCCCATGCGGGCCATGACCTGGCCACCGAAACCGGGAATACGCATCTTGATGCCGTTCAGGGCCTTCAGATTCGGCACAGGTTTGCGGAACCAGCCGCCCATCTGGCCGCCAGTGTTGCCGGCCGGCAGCGAGCGAATGTTGAACTGCGAGAACACCAGCTTGTTCAGCAGGTCGTTGCCGCCGTTGTGCATCTGCCAGGCGTACTGCTGGCGGGCGTTGAAACCGAACGGCAGGGTCGAATCGAAAGCCAACGACGGATTCTTGCCGATGTAGTAATAAGAAGCGGTATGGCCCATCTGCGTCGTGCCCTGGGACACGGCATCCAGCACCTGCAGGCCGCCCACGATCTCGCCCGCCGCGTAGGGGCGGATCTGGAACTTGCCGTCGGTCAGCTCGGCCACACGCTTGGCGACATCGGTCGCGCCGCCGTAGATCGTATCCAGACTGACCGGCCAGCTGGTCGCCATGCGCCAGCGCAGACGGGGGCTGTCCGCCTTCACGTAAGGCGCCGCCGCCAGACCTGCACCTGCGACGGCACCGGTACCCACCTTCTTGAGAAAGTCTCTGCGTTTCATGTTCTTATCTCCTCCTCAATCAACTCCGGCCCGCAGCGTCTGAGCCTCAGGCTCCCAACAGGTGTACCAACTGCGGGAAGAAAATGACCAATGCCAGCCCGATGAGCTGGATGGCGATGAAGGGCAGTACACCACGATAAATCTGCCCCGTGCTTATCGAGGGAGGGGTCACTCCCCGCAAATAGAATAGCGAAAACCCGAAGGGCGGGGTAAGGAAAGATGTCTGCAGGTTCATGGCGATCATCACCCCGAACCAGAGCATGTCGACGCCCATGTGCGCCGCCGAGGGCGCCAGCAGCGGCAGCACGATAAACGCGATCTCGAAGAAATCGATAAAGAAACCCAGGATAAAGATCACCAGGTTGGCCATCAGCAAAAAGCCGATCTCGCCGCCGGGCATGCTGGTCAGGAAGCTGTCGACCCACAGGTCGCCGTTGAAGCCGCGGAACACCAGCGAGAAGGCCCGCGAACCGACCAGGATAAACAACACCATGGCCGTCAGACGGGTGGTGACATCCATGGTGCCGAGCAGGGTTTTCAGGTTCAGGCGGCGATTGACGGCGGCCAGAATCATCGCACCGACCGCGCCGAAGGCGCCCGCCTCCGTCGGGGTGGCGATCCCGGCGAAAATCGAGCCGAGCACGGCCAGGATCAGCGCCAGCGGCGGGATCATCACCAGACCGACCCGGCGCATCAGGTCGCCGCGGTCCTTGGCCCGTGCCTCCTCAGGCAGGGCCGGCGCGGTTTCAGGCCGAAAATAGGCCACGCCGCCCGCGTACAAGGCGTACATCCCGGCCAGCAACAAGCCGGGCAGCAACGCCCCCAGGAACAGGCTGCCCACCGAAACGCCCAGTTGGTCGCCCAGAACGATCAGGACGATACTCGGCGGAATGACCTGCCCCAGGGTGCCCGAGGCGGCGATGATGCCGGTGGAGAGCTTTTTGTCGTAGCCGTAGCGCATCATGACCGGCAGGGAGATCATGCCCATCGCCACCACGGTCGCCCCGACCACGCCGGTGGCCGCCGCCAGCAGGGTACCGACCACCACCACGGAAAGTGCCAGCCCACCGCGCAAAGAGCCGAACAGCTGGCCCATGGTCTTCAACAGGTCCTCGGCCAGCCCCGATTTCTCCAGCATGGTCCCCATATAGATAAAGAAGGGCACCGCCAGCAGGGTGTAGTTGTCCATGATGCGGAACACCTGCTGCGGCAGCGCCTGCAGCCAGGACGCATCGAAATACCCCATCCAGATGCCGAGCGGCACGAAGGCCAGGGCCGTGCCGCCCAGAGCAAACGCCACCGGATAACCACTGAATATGAACAACAGCGCGACGAGGAACATCACCCCGCCGATCCAGTCGACGCTCACAGATTGGGCTCCTTGGTATCGTTTTCTTCGGGGAACATGTCCGGTATCAGGCCGCGGATCACGGCCACCGCCTTGATGATCTGCGAGACGCCCTGGAGGATCAGCAGCACGAAGGCGACCGGCACCACTGTTTTGATCGGATAGCGCGGCAGCCCGCCCGGGTTGGAAGAGGTCTCATGGATACGCCAGGAGAACTCCACCCAGTGCAGCGACAGCCAGAACACGAGGATGGAGAACGGCAGCAGAAAGACGAGGGTGCCGATCAGGTCTATCCAGGCACGCCCCTTGGGGGAGAACCGCGCATAGATGATATCGACCCGCACATGGGCGTTCTTCTGCAGGGCGTAGGATGCGCCCAGCATGAAGATGGCGCCGAAGAAATACCACTGCAGCTCGAGATAGGCATTCGAACTCAGATTGTGACCGATGAAACCGCCCAGATAACGGACCGTGGCGTTGTAAACGCCGACCAGGATCATCAGCAGGACCAGCCAGAAGATGAGCCGCCCGATCCAGCCATTGAAGACGTCGATCGCACGTGAGACTTTGAGGAGCGCGGACATGATTATTCTTTAAAAGGCCGGCCAAAACGGCGAATGCTAGACCCGCCCTGCGCGCCCGTCAATTCGCTGACGGCAGTAAATCCGGTGCTTGTGGCGAACCAACGGTCTCACTATCATGCCTCGCATGACCGACTCCAACCGCAACACCGCACCTCGCTGGGCCCGCAAAAGCCTCGATTTCATTCAGATCGGCGCGCTCATCATTATCGCCATTGCCACCATCATCGCCGGCGGCCAGGAAATCTACCTCATGGCCGAGGCCCGCGAAGTCACCCTGGCCGACCTGCTGTTGCTGTTCATTTACCTCGAGGTCTTCACCATGGTCGCGGTGTACATGACCTCCGGCGCACTGCCGGTACGTATGCCACTGTACATCGCCATCGTCGCACTGGCGCGGCACCTGATCCTGGATACCAAACACATGACCGAATGGCAGCTGCTGGCCGTCAGCGCCGGCATGCTGCTCATCGCCTGCGCCATCCTGGTGATCCGTTACGGTCACGTCCGCTTCCCCTACGAAAAATCGCTCGACCGCACCATCTCCAACGACCGCGATGACTGAATCCACGACGTTGTTCGAAAGCAGCGTATCCAGCCTGCCGCTGATCGCGCGCGGCAAGGTGCGTGACATTTACGCCGTGGGCGAAGAGGAGATGCTCATCGTCACCACGGACCGGCTTTCCGCCTTCGATGTCATACTGCCCACCCCGATTCCGGGCAAAGGCCGGGTGCTCACCCAAATCTCGAACTTCTGGTTCGACAAGCTGCAACACATCGTGCCGAACCACCTGACCGGACGGGACCTCGCCGAGGTGCTGCCGGACACCGAGGAACGCCGCCCCCTCGAAGGACGCAGCGTCATCGTGCGCCGCCTCAAACCCCTGCCGATCGAAGCTATCGTGCGCGGCTACCTGATCGGTTCGGGATGGAAGGAATACCGCCAGACAGGCAGCGTGTGCGGCATCCCCCTGCCGGACAACCTGGAACAGGCCGGGCGCCTGCCTGAACCGATTTTCACCCCATCGACCAAGGCCGAGGCCGGCGACCACGATATCAACATCGATTTCGCTGCCGCCGCGGAACTCCTGGGGCCGGCACTGGCCGCGCAAGTCCGCGATGTCAGCCTCGCCCTGTATCGGGAAGCCGCCGCCTACGCCCTGGAGCGCGGCATCATCATCGCCGACACCAAGTTCGAATTCGGCCTCGACGAAGACGGCACCCTGTACTTGATCGACGAGGCGCTGACGCCCGATTCGTCCCGCTTCTGGCCGGCCGACCAGTATCGGCCGGGCATCAGCCCGCCCTCGTTCGACAAGCAGTTCGTGCGCGACTATCTGGAAACCCTGGACTGGGACAAGACCGCGCCCGGCCCCGAACTGCCGGCCGACATCGCAGCAAAAACCGCGCAAAAATACGCCGAGGCCCTGCACCGCCTTACGGCTTAGTAGGCTGTTATTGTCGCTCAGGTGAGTGCGAGAGAAGGAAAAATCGGGCGAAAAAGCGCAGTTTACAAACTGTAAATGAGCATTTTGAGCCTGCTTTTGACGCCCTATCGTGCCACATGAGTAGACAACAACAGCCTGCTAGGTCCGGTGGGGATGCCCTTCCACCCAGGCAGCGACCGCCTCGGGCATGGGCGGTGAAGGGTTCTGCCAGCCGACCGCCTCCAGCAACTTCCGGGTCTCCACCCGTTCGCGCCCGCGGCGGAACTGCCCTTTGACCACGGCCTGCGCCATGGGCTTGCCTCGGCTTTCGAAGCGTTGTTCCAGAAATACCCACGCCTCGTCCCAGCACAACACGCGGGTACGCAGGGTATATCGTTGCCATGGCGCGAGCGGGCGCAGATAGCGTATATCGATGGCCGCCACCACCGGATACCAGCGTCGTCTGCGCATCTCCCTGAACAAGCCGGTACGCAGAATGAGATCCATGCGTCCCAGATCCATGAGGGTGAGATAGCGCCCGTTGTTCATGTGAAGGTTGGTGTCCAGGTCCGTCGGCCAGACACGCAGGTTCAGACCACAGGCGTCCAACAGGCCCGCCGCACCGCGTCGCCCTGCCGTAAGCCAAAACCACAGCAGCCTTAAATAAAGATTCATGCGCTATGCTCCTTGCCGCCTGACGCCTTCCAGAATAAACGCGGCTTGTTAGAATGACTCGCCGAGCCATCTACAAGCATCTATTCACCCGCCACATGCAGACCTCGCCCGCCAAGACCGGCATCTTCGTCACCGCCACCGACACCGAAGTCGGCAAGACCGAAACGGGGACCCTGGTTACGCAATTTTTAACCGCACAGGGCTACCGGGTCGCCGTACGCAAACCCGTCGAATCGGGATGCACCGAAAATGAGAACGGTGAACTGGAACCGGCGGACGCTCACCGCCTGTGGGATGCCGCTGGCAGGCGTGAAGACCTGATGCGCGTCTGCCCCATCCGCCTGCGCCACGCACTCTCGCCCGCACGGGCCGCAGCGCTCGAGTCGGTGCCGTTGACCCTGGATCATCTGCAATCCGCCTGCGCTGCCGATGCGCAGGATTTTCTCTGGGTCGAGGGGGCCGGCGGCTTTTATTCACCGCTGGCACAGGATGGACTGAATGCCGACCTGGCGCAGCGCCTGGACCTGCCCCTCCTGCTGGTGAGCCCCGACCGGCTGGGTACCATCAACCATGTGCTGCTGTGTGCCGAGGCGATCGCCCATCGCGGGCTGAAACTCGCCGCGGTGATTCTGAACCAGGTGACGCCCGAACCGCTGCCGGACGGCATGGACAATCTGAACGAGATCCGTCCCCGGGTCTCCTGCCCCGTGATCCGTCTGCCTTTCCGGGCCGGGATGGATGCCGTCAGCGTTCAAGCGCTGGCCGGCGCCGTGCTTGGCGCGCAGTCTGACTAGCGCGCCCGCAGCGACAACACGTTATCGCTATCCAACGATGCGCCGCCAGTAGGTCGAGCGCCAGTAATACAGCACCGTGGCATCCTGCACCGGATAGGAATCGGCGTAGTTCACGCCGCGCCGGGGTTCCTCGACGTTGTCGCGCGCGACGTCCAGCGGACGCCAATGCTCGTCCCTTCCTTCGGACTCGAAAGGCATCCGCGTCAGACCGGCATTGCGTTTTTCCGCCGCCCCACAGGTTTGATAATTGTCCTGGGCGTCTTTCAGAGAGACCCAGTTGGCCACATTGGGCATCAACGGGAAACGCAGCTGCGCGAGATTGTCTTCCCAGCCGCAGATGGGACAGACCTGACCGCTGCCGGGATCCATGGTGAACACCATGTAACCGCAGCAAGGGCATGGGAAATCGGGGGTTCCGTGGTCATACATAGTGCTTCAACCATACGCTACCCCGGCGCGTCTTTCATACACCGTAACCAGAAATAGGCCGAATAAAAAAGGGCGGCCCAAAGCCGCCCTTTTCGAAACCCGAAGATCGTTCGCTCAGTTGACCTTGGGGTCCAGCTCGCCGCTCTTGTAGCGCTCGACCATCTGCTCCAGAGAAACGGGCTTGATCTTGCTGGCCATGCCGGCGCAGCCGAAGGCCTCGTAACGGGCCACGCAGATATCCTTCATCGCCTGGGTGGAGGCCTTGAGGAACTTGCGCGGATCGAAGTTGGAGGGGTTTTCCGCCAAGAACTTGCGGACCGCTCCGGTGGAGGCCATGCGCAGATCGGTATCGATGTTGACCTTGCGCACGCCGTTCTTGATGCCTTCCTGGATCTCCTCGACCGGCACACCATAGGTCTGGCCCATGTCGCCGCCGAAGCTGTTGATGATCTCCAGCCAATCCTGCGGCACCGAGGAAGAACCGTGCATTACCAGATGAACGTTGGGAATGCGCTGATGGATTTCCTTCACGCGGTCGATGCGCAGCACCTTGCCGGTGGGTTTCTGGGTGAACTTGTAGGCACCGTGGGACGTGCCGATGGCGATCGCCAGGGCATCCACGCCGGTCTTGGTCACGAAATCTGCCGCCTGCTCCGGATCGGTCAGCAGCATGTCCATGTCCAGCTTGCCCTCGGCACCATGACCATCCTCTTCACCCATCATGCCGGTTTCCAGGGAGCCCAGGCAGCCCAGCTCGCCCTCGACGGACACACCGCCGGCGTGCGCGATCTGCACCACCTGACGGGTCACGTCAACGTTGTACTCGTAGGAGGCCGGGGTCTTCATGTCGGGCATCAGGGAGCCATCCATCATGACCGAAGTGAAACCGGACTGGATGGAGCGCAGGCACACGGCAGGTTCGGCGCCGTGATCCTGATGCATCACCACTGGGATGTGGGGATACATCTCAACGGCCGCCAGGATCAGATGACGCAGGAAAGGTTCGCCGGCATAGGAACGCGCACCAGCGGAACCCTGCATGATCACCGGCGAATCGACCTGGTCGGCGGCCTGCATGATCGCATGCACTTGTTCCATGTTGTTGACGTTGAAGGCGGGCATGCCGTAACCATGCTCTGCGGCATGGTCGAGCAGCTGTCGCATTGAGATAAGGGCCATGTTGACCTCCTGCTTATGATGTATGAAAAGGGTTAGTGTCCGCCGAAGGGCTCCGGGCGGGTGATCTTAGTCGACAGCATGTTCCGAGAGGGAGCCTACCCGCACGATCTTCATGGCATTTGTACCGCCCATAACGCCCGCGAGGTCCCCTTTGGTGATGATGACCAAATCACCCTCCTGAACCACGTTCTGCCCCTGCAGCAAGGACACTGCCTGCTGGTTCGCCTCGGCATGGCTAGAAGCCACCGTCTCGAACATCACGGGGTAAACGCCCCGGAAAAGGCTTAACTTTCTACTCGTCTGTTCATGCCTCGTCAAGGCGTAGATCGGGATGCCCGAACTGATACGCGACATCCACGCGGTGGTGGCGCCAGACTCGGTCAGTGCCGCGATCGCCTTCACGCCCAAATGGTTTGCGGTGTACATGGTGGCCATGGCAATGGCCTCGTCGACCCGCTCAAAGCATGAATCGATACGATGCTCGGAAACCCGGGCGCTGCGCTGGCGCTCGGCCGCTTCGCAGATACGCCCCATCGCGTCGACCACTTTGGCGGGATAACGACCGGTTGCGGTTTCACCGGAAAGCATGACCGCATCGGTGCCGTCCAGCACCGCGTTCGCCACGTCGAACACCTCGGCACGGGTCGGGATCGGGTTCTGAATCATGGTCTCCATCATCTGCGTCGCGGTGATGGCGACCCGGTTCATGACGCGGGCCTGATGGATCAGACGCTTCTGGACGGCGGGCAGTTCGGCATCGCCAATCTCCACACCGAGATCGCCGCGCGCAATCATGATGACATCGGAGGCATCGATGATTTCATCGATGACCTCCAACGCCTCGGCGCGCTCGATCTTGGCCACGATACCGCCGTGCCCGCCCGCATCACGCAGCAACTGACGGGCCTCGTTGATGTCCGCAGCCGAGCGCGGGAAGGAAACGGCGAGGTAATCGACGCCGATTTCGGCGGCAAGCTTGATGTCCTGCTTGTCCTTCTCGGTCAGCGCGGCCGCCGACAGACCGCCGCCCTGACGATTGATGCCCTTGTTGTTGGACAACACGCCGCCCACCACGACCCGGGTGCGGATCTCGGCGCCGACGACCTCCTTGACCTCCAGCACCAGCCGTCCGTCGTCAAGCAGCAATGTGTCGCCTGCATGGACGTCCTCGGTCAAGGCCTTGTAGGTAAGGCCGACGCGTTCCTGATTTCCCTCGTCACGCCCCAATGCGGCATCGAGCACGAAATCCGCGCCCTCGGCCAGATTGACACTGCCTTCCGCGAAACGGTCGATACGGATCTTGGGCCCCTGCAGGTCGCCGAGGATCGCCACCACGCGTTTTTGCTTCGCTGCCGCGTCGAGCACCAGTTGGGCGCGCTTTTTGTGATCTTCGGGGTTGCCGTGCGAGAAATTCAAACGCACTACATCGACGCCGGCGCGAATCAGCGCATCGATGGCGGCGGGCGTGTCGGTGGCGGGACCGAGGGTGGCGACGATTTTCGTTCTGCGCATAGTGGTGTTTGTCCCGGAGGATAAGGAAGGGCGGCAATCCGCCCTCCGAAATGGCCGCAAGTGCGGACCCGAACAGCCTCAGCCCTTGGCGCGCTCCTCGAGAATCGCCACAGCCGGCAGTTTCTTGCCTTCGAGGAATTCGAGGAAGGCGCCGCCACCCGTGGAGATGTAGGACACGCGATCGGCAATATCGTACTTGTCGACTGCGGCCAGGGTATCGCCGCCACCGGCAATGGAAAAGGCGTCCGACTCAGCAATCGCCAGCGACAGGGCCTTGGTACCCGCCCCGAACTGGTCGAACTCGAACACGCCCACCGGACCGTTCCAGACGATGGTGCCGGCCTTTTTGAGGATCTCGGCAAACTGCTTGGAGGTTTCGGGACCGACATCGAAGATCATATCGTCGTCGGACACCTCGGCCGTTACCTTGGTTTCGGCAGCGGCGGACTCGGAAAATTCCTTGCCGCACACCACGTCGACCGGCACCGGGATGTCGGCACCGCGCGAGCGTGCATCTTCGCTGAGCTTCTTGCAGGTATCGATCAGGTCGGCCTCGTAGAGGGACTTGCCGACGTTGTAACCCGCCGCCGCGATAAAGGTGTTGGCGATGCCGCCGCCCACGATCAGCTGGTCGACCACCTGGGACAGCGACTCCAGCACGGTCAGCTTGGTGGACACCTTGGAGCCGCCGACGATGGCGACCAGGGGGCGGGCCGGGTTGTCCAGCGCCTTGCCCAGCGCCTCGAGCTCACCGGCCAGCAGCGGACCGGCGCAAGCCACCGGCGCGTACTTGGCCACACCGTGGGTGGAGGCCTGGGCGCGATGCGCGGTACCGAAGGCATCCATCACGTACACGTCGCACAGGGCGGCGTATTTGCGCGACAGATCGTCGTCGTTCTTCTTTTCGCCCGCGTTGAAGCGCACGTTCTCGAGAATCACCACCTCGCCGTCGGCAACCTCCACACCATCGAGATATTCCTTGGCCAGCCGGACCTGCTTGCCCAGTAGCCCGCCGAGATGGTCGGCCACCGGCTTGAGAGAGAACTGTTCGTCATAGACGCCTTCCTCGGGGCGACCGAGATGGGACATCAACATCACCTTCGCACCCGCCTTCATGGCGAGTTCGATGGTGGGCAGCGAAGCACGGATACGCTGGTCGGAAGTCACCTTGCCGTCTTTCAGCGGCACGTTCAGATCGGCGCGGATCAGCACACGCTTGCCGGCGAGATCGAGGTCGGTGAGTTTGATAAAGGACATGGTGGACACTCCTTGAAGATTAAAGACCTTTGGTAACAGGACGGTTACCGAAAGTCTCTGCGATCAAGCAGCCGGGAGAGGGACAGGCCCATGCGATAGAGCATGGGCCTGTCCCGACACTCAGAGCCGGTTAGTTGGCGGCGACGTGCTGCACGAAACGCAGCATGTTGCAGGTGTAACCGTACTCGTTGTCGTACCAGGACACGACCTTGACGAAGGTGCCGTCCAGCGCGATGCCGGCCCCGGCATCGAAGGTGGAAGGCGCGGAGTTGCCGCGGAAGTCGGTGGAAACCACCTTCTCCTCGGTGTAACCCAGCACACCCTTCAGCTCGCCTTCGGAAGCCGACTTCATGGCGGCGCAGATGGCGTCGTAGGAGGCATCCTTGTCGAGCTCGACGGTCAGATCGACCACGGAAACATCGGAGGTCGGCACGCGCATGGACATGCCGGTCAGCTTACCGTTCAGGTCGGGCAGCACCTTGCCGACGGCCTTGGCGGCGCCGGTGGAGGACGGGATGATGTTCTCCAGGATGCCGCGGCCGCCGCGCCAATCCTTCATGGACGGGCCGTCGACAGTCTTCTGAGTCGCGGTGGCGGCGTGCACGGTGGTCATCAGGCCACGCTTGATGCCGAAGTTGTCGTGCAGCACCTTGGCGACCGGCGCCAGGCAGTTGGTGGTGCAGGAAGCGGCGGAGACGATAGCCTGGCCGGCATAGGTCGCGTGGTTGACGCCGTAGACGAACATCGGGGTGGCATCCTTCGAGGGGGCGCTCTGCACCACCTTCTTGGCACCAGCTTCGATGTGCTTCTGGCAGGTTTCCTCGGTCAGGAAGAAACCGGTGCTCTCGATCACCAGTTCGGCGCCGACCTCGTCCCACTTCAGGTTGGCCGGATCGCGCTCGGCGGTCAGGCGGATCTTCTTGCCGTTGACGATCAGGTTGTTGCCTTCGACGGCAACGTCTCCCTTAAAGCGGCCGTGCACGGAATCGTGCTTCAGCATGTAAGCCAGGTAATCGGGCTCCAGCAGGTCGTTGATAGCGACGACTTCCATATCACCGAACTCGCTTTCCTGGGCGATGGCGCGGAACGCCATGCGGCCGATACGGCCGAACCCGTTGATCCCCACTTTCACAGTCATAGTTTTCTCCTGAGCATTAAAAATCAGTGCACAGCGGGCCCCCAAGCCCGCTGTTGGTCAGTCATTTCAGAGCACGCCCTCGACCGCCTTCACGACGTTCTCGACGGTGAAGCCGAAGTGCTTGAACAGGTCGCCGGCCGGCGCGGATTCGCCGAAGGTGTCGATGCCGACCACCGCACCTTCCAGGCCCACATACTTGCGCCAGTAATCGGTCACGCCCGCTTCGACGGCCACGCGCGCACGCACGGCCTTGGGCAGCACGGACTCCTTGTAGGCCTCGTCCTGGGCGTCGAACGCATCGGTGGAAGGCATGGAAACCACGCGGATCTTCTTGCCGCTCAGGGCCTCGGCCGCTTCCGTCGCGAGCCCGATCTCCGAACCCGTGGCGATCAGGATGGCGTCCGGCGTGCCGTCGCAATCCTTGAGGATGTAGCCGCCCTTTTCGATAGCGGCAATCTGCGCATCAGTGCGTGCCTGGTGCGGCAGCCCCTGACGCGACAGGATCAGCGAGGTCGGACCGTCCATGCGCTTGATGGCCATCTTCCAGGCCACGGCGGTTTCGACCGCATCGCAGGGGCGCCATACGGACATGTTGGGCATCATGCGCAGGGTGGCGGTCTGCTCCACCGGCTGATGGGTGGGACCGTCTTCGCCGAGCCCGATGGAGTCGTGCGTGAACACCTCGATGTTACGCACCTTCATCAGGGCCGCCATACGCAGCGCGTTACGCGCGTATTCGGAGAACATCAGGAAGGTCGCGCCGTAGGGCACAAAACCGCCGTGCAGGGCGATACCGTTGATCATCGCCGTCATGCCGAACTCGCGCACACCGTAATTGAGGTAATTGGCATCCGGGGTGCTGGCCCGCATGGGACGGGCGTCCGGCCACATGGTCAGGTTGGAGCCTGCCAGGTCGGCGGAGCCGCCCATGAAATCGGTGAACTCGGCGAAGCCCTTGATGGCGTTCTGCGAGGCCTTGCGCGAGGCGATGGTTTCGCCCTTGTCCGCCACGGACTTGACGAAGGCGTCGGCCTTGGCATCGAAGTCGGCGGCCAGCTCGTTGCTCACGCGGCGTTCGAAGTCGGCGGCCAGTTCCGGGAACTCCTTCTTATAGGCCTCGAACTTGGCGTTCCAGGCCGCTTCGGCCTGAGCGCCATTGTCTTTGGCATCCCAGCCGGCATAGATCTCGTCCGGGATCTCAAAGGGACCGTAGTTCCAGCCCAGTTCCTTGCGCGCAAGCGCAATTTCGTCCTCACCCAGCGGCGCGCCGTGGCATTCTTCCTTACCCGCCTTGTTGGGCGAGCCGAAGCCGATCACGGTCTGGCAGCAGATCAGGGTGGGCTTGTCGGTCACGCTGCGGGCCTGCTCGATGGCCGCCTTGACCGCATCCGCGTCGTGGCCGTCGACCTTGGGGATCACATGCCAGCCGTAGGCCTCGAAGCGCTTGGGCGTGTCATCGGTGAACCAGCCTTCGACCTCACCGTCGATGGAGATGCCATTGTCGTCGTAGAAGCACACCAGCTTGCCCAGACCGAGGGTGCCCGCCAGGGAGCAGGCCTCGTGGGAGATGCCTTCCATCAGACAGCCGTCGCCCAGGAACACGTAGGTGTAGTGGTCAACGATCTCGTGGCCGGGACGATTGAAATGCGCGGCCAGCGCCTTCTCCGCGATGGCCATGCCCACACCGTTGGTCACGCCCTGGCCCAGCGGGCCGGTGGTGGTCTCGATGCCGGCGGTATACCCGTATTCCGGATGCCCGGGGGTCTGAGAGCCCAGCTGGCGGAAACGCTTGAGCTCATCCATCGGCAGGTCGTAACCGGTGAGATGCAGAACGGCATACGGCAGCATGGAGCCGTGACCATTGGACATGATGAAACGGTCACGATCCGCCCAGGACGGATTGCCCGGGTTGTGCTGCATGTAGTCGTTGTAGAGGACCTCGGCGATGTCGGCCATCCCCATGGGGGCGCCGGGATGACCGGACTTGGCCTTCTGGACGGCATCCATGGCAAGCGCACGGATGGCATTGGCCAGCTCTCTGCGAGAAGGCATAGCGTTTTCTCCTGTGAGTCTGTTATCTGAAACCGGTTGCATTGGGCATTTCCCCCCAGACGCGGAACACGGGCCGTATCGTGAGCTTGGTCTTACGATGGAGCGCGCCATCGGGCGGCGCCCCGATGGATCATGCGTAGATGCCTGGCGCTTGTTGAATCAGCGCGCAAAAGCCTGCCAAGGGCCCGAAAATCAAAGGCGGGTATTCTCCCTTAACTGTACTCGGCGGGCAATAGCATGCTTGCACCCGCCCCCAAAATGGCCTAACTTATTGATTTGTATGAAATGACGAGCTGAGAGCACCTTGCAGGTTGCCCCTGCCCCCTGCCCTGACTAGACTCGAAATGCCGGAGTCCGCCAGGAAACCACCGCTGACGGTTATGCCGGCCCATGGCCAGGATAATAACGACATCAAGGCCGTTATAAGTTAATGAGGAGTTGACGGATGCCTACCCTGCGTCGTTTGTGCACCCTCTGCCTGCTTCTGGCCCTGATGGCCCCGGGCAGTCTCTGGGCAGCAACCTATAGCCTGATCGTTCAACCTATTTTGCCCCGCGCCGCCATCCTCAAAGGCTGGCAGCCGCTCGCGGACTATCTCAGCAAGGCCACCGGGGACCATATCCAGCTCGAAGCGGCCCTGAATTTCCTGACCTACTGGGAATCGATGCGCCAGGGCAAATACGACCTCGTTCTCGATGCCGCCCATTTCACCGGCTACCGGATCGAGAAGATGAACTACACGCCGCTGGCCAAACTGCCGGGCACGGTCAGTTTCGCCCTGGTTACCGGCCCCAAGACACTGATCTTCGACCCCAGCGAGCTTAACGGGCAACGGATCGCCACCCTGCCCGCCCCCGGCCTGGGTGCGTTGCGCCTGAACGCCATGTTTCCCAACCCCGCCCGCCAGCCGATGCTGGTTACGGTGAACAACTCGGAGGAAGCGGTTGAGGACCTGCTCGCCGGCAAGGTCAAGGCGGCCATGATCCCCGCACCGCTGGTCGGCAATTACCCCAACCTCAATACGGTTCTGACCACGCAGCCGGTACCCCATATGGCCCTGTCGGCCAGCCCCAAGGTGCCCAAGGCCGTGCAGGACAAGATCCGCAGCGCCCTGTTGAACGCCACCAAGACCCCGGCGGGACAAAAGATGCTGCAAGCGGTGCACATCGAAGGTTTTCAGCCGGTCTCGGCGAACACCTACGCCCCTTATGCCAAACTCCTGCAGGATACGTGGGGATATTGATACGGGGACTGTGCCCTCCCGCTCCATTGGACTACAATGCGCGCTTTTCGCCGGTGTCACGCATTGACGTGGAGCAAGCCCAGACATGAGCGCTGATTATCTCTTTACCTCCGAGTCCGTGAGCGAGGGTCATCCCGACAAGCTCGCCGACCAGGTTTCCGACGCCATTCTCGATGCCATCCTGGCCCAGGACGCGCATGCCCGCGTCGCCTGCGAAACGCTGGTCAAGACCGGCATGGTGCTGTTGGCCGGCGAGATCACCACGACCGCCAACATCGACTACGAGCACCTGGTCCGCGGCGTGGTCAACGACATCGGCTATACCAGTTCCGAGATGGGCTTCGACGGTGACACCTGCGCCGTCCTGAACGCCCTGGGCAAGCAATCTCCGGACATCGCCCAGGGCGTCGACCGCGAAAGCCGTGAAAACCAGGGCGCCGGGGACCAGGGACTGATGTTCGGCTACGCCAGCCGCGAGACCGAAGTGCTCATGCCCGCGCCTATCACCTATGCGCATCGTCTGGTGCAGCGCCAGGCGCAGATTCGCAAAAACGGCGAACTGCCGTGGCTGCGTCCGGATGCCAAGAGCCAGGTCACCATTCGCTACGAGGAAAGCCAGCCGGTCGCCGTCGATGCGGTCGTGCTCTCCACCCAGCACGAACCCGGCATCAACCAGTCGGAACTGCGCGACGCGGTGATGGACATGATCATCAAGGATGTCCTGCCGCACGAATGGCTGACCAAGGACACCCAGTTCCACATCAACCCGACGGGCTCGTTCGTCATCGGCGGACCGGTGGGTGACTGCGGCCTCACCGGGCGCAAGATTATCGTCGACACCTACGGCGGCATGGCCCGCCACGGCGGCGGCGCCTTTTCGGGCAAGGACCCCTCCAAGGTGGACCGCTCGGCCGCCTACGCCGGCCGTTACGTGGCCAAGAACGTGGTCGCCGCCGGGCTTGCCGAGCGCTGCGAGATCCAGGTGTCCTATGCCATCGGCGTGGCCGAGCCCACCTCGATCAGCGTCAACACCTACGGCACGGGCACCATCAGCGACAATCGCATTGCGGCGCTTATTCGCGATCACTTCGATCTGCGCCCGTGGGGCATCATCACCATGCTCGATTTGCTGAAGCCCATGTATCAGCAGACCGCCGCCTACGGGCACTTCGGCCGCGACGATATCGACGTTCCCTGGGAACGCACCGACCGTGCCGAAGCGCTGCGCGAGGCCGCCGGCCTCGGCGCCCTGGAGGAAGCCTCCGTCTGACATGACAAACCGCTAACCATTACGCCGGCTGAGGAGCGTTGCAACTGACCCCGCGTCAGCCAGGCTCAGCCGGCAAATCCGTTTAACAACGGCGCTCGACGAACTTGGAGACAAGTGACATGAATGCTGTTGTCGATTCCAGCTTCACTGACTACAAGGTCGCCGATCTCAGTCTCGCCGACTGGGGACGCAAGGAAATTGCCATCGCCGAAACGGAGATGCCCGGCCTGATGGCCGTGCGGGACAAGTACCGCGATCAGCAGCCGCTCAAGGGGGCGCGCATCGCGGGCAGCCTGCACATGACCATCCAGACCGCGGTCCTGATCGAGACCCTGAAGGACCTCGGCGCGGATGTCCGCTGGGCTTCCTGCAATATCTTCTCCACCCAGGATCACGCCGCCGCCGCCATCGCCGCCGCCGGTACGCCCGTGTACGCCTACAAGGGTGAAAGCCTGGAGGAATACTGGCAGTACACCCACAAGATCATGGAATGGGCCGACGGTGGCACGCCCAACATGATTCTCGACGACGGTGGTGACGCCACGCTGCTGATCATTCTGGGCAGCAAGGCCGAGCAGGACATCAGCATCCTCGACAATCCCACCAGCGAGGAAGAGGTCGCGCTGTTTGGCGCCATCCGCGCACGTCTCGCCGAGGACCCGCAGTGGTATTCGCGTATCCACGCCAACATCAAGGGCGTGACCGAGGAAACCACCACCGGCGTGCATCGCCTGTATCAGATGCAGAAGAAGGGCGAGCTGCCCTTCCCCGCCATCAACGTCAACGACTCGGTCACCAAATCCAAATTCGACAACCTTTACGGCTGCCGGGAATCGCTGGTGGACGGCATCAAACGCGCCACCGACGTCATGATCGCCGGCAAGATCGCCATGGTTCTCGGCTACGGCGACGTCGGCAAGGGCTGTGCGCAGTCCCTGCGCGGCCTCGGCGCCACGGTGTGGGTCACCGAGATCGACCCGATCTGCGCCCTGCAGGCGGCCATGGAAGGGTATCGCGTCGTCGACATGGAGGACGCCGTCTCCCAGGCCGACATCTTCGTCACCACCACCGGAAATTTCCATGTCATCACGCACGATCACATGGCGGCGATGAAGAACGAAGCCATCGTGTGCAACATCGGCCATTTCGACAACGAGATCGACGTGGCCAGCCTGCGCCAGTACGAATGGGAAAACATCAAGCCCCAGGTCGATCACATCATCTTCCCCGACGGTAAGAAGATCATCCTGCTCGCCGAGGGACGCCTGGTGAACCTGGGCTGCGCCACGGGTCACCCGAGCTTCGTCATGTCCAACTCCTTCACCAACCAGGTGCTGGCGCAGATGGAGCTGTACTGCAACCCCGACAAGTATGAAAACCAGGTCTATGTGCTTCCCAAACACCTGGACGAGGAAGTGGCGAGACTGCATCTGGAAAAGATCAACGCGCAGCTGACGCGATTGACCCAGGAGCAGGCCGATTATATCGGCGTGCCGGTGGACGGCCCCTACAAGCCGGAACACTACCGCTACTGATCACTCACCTCGTGACGGCCGGGCGACATCAGTCGCCCGGCTGCATTCTGGAGGCCCATGGACTCTCAACGACACCATCCCCGCGTCTTCAGCTTCGAATTTTTTCCGCCGAAAACGGACGAAGCCGCGGACAGACTTCGGGATACACGCAACACACTCGCCGGACTCAAGCCGCGTTTCTTTTCCGTCACCTTCGGTGCCGGCGGCTCCACCCGTGACCGCACCCTGGATACGGTGCTCGAAATCCAGCGTGAGACGGACATCGATGTCGCACCGCACCTGTCGTGCATCGGCTCCACGCGCGAGCAGATCCGGGATATTCTCTCCACCTATCGCAGCAACGGGATACATCACATCGTCGCCCTGCGTGGCGACATGCCGTCCGGCATGCACACACCCGGCGAATTCCGTTACGCCAATGAACTGGTGGAATTCATCCGCGCTGAAACCGGCGACCATTTTCATATCGAGGTCGCCGCCTATCCTGAATTTCATCCCCAGGCCGTCAACGCCTTCGTCGACCTGCAAAACTTCAAACGCAAGGTCGAGGCAGGCGCCGACAGCGCCATCACCCAGTACTTCTTCAATCCGGATGCCTACTTCCGCTTCGTGGATGACTGCGAACAGATGGGACTGGATATTCCGATCGTCCCCGGCATCATGCCCATCACCAATCACAATCAGCTGGCGCGCTTTTCCGATGCCTGCGGGGCCGAGATCCCGCGCTGGATCCGCAAACGGCTGGAAGCCTACGGCGACGACCGCGAATCCCTGGTCGAATTCGGCCATGACGTGGTCACCCGGCTCTGTGAACAATTGCTGGATGGCGGTGCACCCGGACTGCACTTTTACTCGATGAACCGAACCGGCCCCACTATGCGCATCTGGGAAGCCTTGGGCCTTCCCGGCAGCTGAGGCGGAGCGCCCATGCGCAAGGACCGTGTTTACCTGCCCTTGCCGTTGCAATCCGGCAGTATCGTCCAACTGGATGAGCGCGGTCATCGCCATCTCACGCAGGTGCTCCGCAAACGGGCCGGTGATGAGGTCACGCTGTTCAATGGCGACGGCCATGACTATACGGCGCGCGTCACCGAAAGCTCGCGGCGCGAAACCTGTGTCGAGGTCCTCGCCTCGGCGCCTGCCGCCGCCGAATCTCCGCTGGCGCTCACACTCTGCCCGGCCATCGCCAAGACGGACCCCATGGCTTACGCCCTGCAGAAAGCGGTGGAGCTCGGCGTGCATGCCATCCAGCCGCTGTACACGGAACGCAGTCAGCCGCTCATGCAAGGGGATCGTCTGCGCAAGCGCATGCAACACTGGGAAGGCATCCTCATCAGCGCCTGCGAACAATGCGGCCGCGCCCGGATACCGGAACTCTTCGAACCCCTCGCGCTGCACGACTGGCTGGCCCGGACGGATGCGGACTGCAAACCCGCCGCGCTTGCGCCGGGCAGCACCACTCGCCTGAAAGAGCTGCAAAGCAGCCCCTCGCACCTGCTGGTGGGACCGGAAGGGGGATTTTCAGATCAGGAGATCGAGACATTGACCCGGTCGGGTTGCCAACCGGTCAGCCTGGGACCGCGCATCCTGCGCACGGAGACCGCCGGCGTCGCCGCGCTGGCCGTCCTGCAAGGGCTGTTCGGGGATCTCTAAAGCGCCGGCGCGCTGCCGCAGCGGCTCAGAGCCGCTCCATCACAGTGCTGAGGGTGCGCTCGATTTCGCTCAGATTGGCGATCAGCCCATGCTGCTGGGTACCCATGCGCACGTAGGTACTGACGTAATTGCACGCCTCGCTGTTTGCTTCGGTATCCGCCTCGAGACTGCCCTGATTGATCTTCATGGGATGCGGGATACCCGCAATCTCGACGGCATAAAACGGCAAGCCTGCATAACCGTCGATGCCGTAGAAGATGGCCAGACGCTGAGCCGGCATTTCCAGCGCGCGGTTGTCGCCGCACAGGGCTTCGAGGCAGAGCACGGGGATTTGTTCTGCGCGCCACTCGACCACCCCCTTGAACCACGGCGGCGTTTTGGGCACCTCGCTAACCAGCTGGCTACCGGTAAGCTCCGCCACCGTCGCCTGCGGGACGAGCAGGAACTGCCCGCGTAACGGGACGAGCAGTGCGTTTATTTCCTGTTGCTGATCTGACATTGACTGTTGTCTGACGCTCACGCGTCACCGCTGGAAGTGAGCATATCCTGGATATTTTCCAGCAGCTCCGCTTCCTGATAGGGCTTGCCGAGATACCGGTTGACGCCGATGCTCATCGCGCGTTCACGGTGCTTTTCACCGGTACGTGAGGTGATCATGATGATGGGCACATTCTTCAGGCGCTCATCGTTGCGCATGTGGGTGGCCAGTTCGAAGCCGTCCATACGCGGCATCTCGATATCCAGCAGCATCAGATCCGGCACCTGCTCATGCAATTGGGCGACGGCATCGACGCCGTCCTTGGCGGTGATGACTGCGTAATCATTACGCTCCAGCATGCGCGCGGTAACCTTGCGAATCGTGATCGAGTCGTCCACGACCATGACCGTCTTGAGTTTGGCCGGCTGTTCTTCGATACGCTCGGCGACGACATAGGTAAAGTGGCGACCGGCACCGAGACGTACCAGCGCCGACATATCCAGAATCAGCACTACGCGGCCGTCGCCCAGGATGGTCGCACCGCTGATCCCCTTCGCCTTGCTGATCTGCGGACCGACGGATTTCACCACGATCTCACGGCTGCCGAGCAGCGCATCGACATACAGCGCCATGCGCTGATCGCCGGAGCGGATCAGCAGCACCGGATACAGCAAGGCCTCGTTTTCCACGACGGGGTCGGCCACTCCCAGCAGCGCACCGAGGTGCTTCACGTGATATTCGTTCGCCGCATATTCCAGGACGGGGTCGTCCTCTTTGAATTTTTTGGCAAGCTCGGCCCCTCCCACGCGGACAATGCCTTCCACACTGGTCAGTGGTACCGCAAACAGGTCTTCGCCGGCCTGGACCAGCAGCGCCTGGTTGATGGCCAGCGTAAACGGCAGGGAAACCGTGAAGGTCGTTCCCTGTCCCTGCTTGGAATCGATACGCAGCACGCCGCCCAGCTGCTTGATTTCATTATTGACGACATCCATGCCCACACCACGCCCGGAGATCTGACTGATCTCCTTGGCGGTGGAGAAACCGGATTCCAGTATGAACTGCAGGATATCGTTATCGCCCAGTTTATCGGCCGGGCCCATCAAGCCCTGCTTGAGAGCCTTTTCACGAACGGCGTCCAGATTGATGCCGCCACCGTCGTCCGTCACCCGCAGCACCACGTCCGAGCCTTCACGGCCGATGCTGATGGAAACCGTCCCGGTTTCGGGTTTGCCTGCCTTGACCCGTTCCGCCGGCGCTTCGATGCCGTGATAGATGGCGTTGCGCAACATATGCTCCAGTGGCGCCACCATGCGTTCGAGCAGGCTGCGATCCAGTTCGCTGCTCTCACCGTTGATCAGGAACTCGACCTTCTTGCCCAGCTCGTCGGCCGTCTGTCGGACCACGCGGCGCAGACGCGGCACCATGCCGGTAAACTGCACCATGCGCGTACGCATGAGCCCGTCCTGCAGGTCCGTACTTACCCGCGACTGCTGCAACATCAGGGTTTCGGCGTCGCGTACCTGTTCGCGCAGCAGATCCTGAATACTGACCAGGTCGTTCACACTTTCCGCCAGGGCGCGCGACAGCTGCTGCAAGGTGGAATAACGATCCATTTCCAGCGGATCGAAGTCCTCCTGCATCTCCTCTTCCCCCTCATGTTCCTGTTCGTAGGAGAAGCGAATCTGCGCCTCCGTCTCAAGCTCCAGGCGGCGCAGCTGTTCGCGCAGACGGCGCACCGTCTGATCCAGCTCGTTGAGGTTGAACGAGAAGTTGGTGACCTGCTGTTCAAGACGCGAGTGGAAGATGTTGACCTCACCCGCGTTATTGACCAGCGTATCGAGCAGATCAGAGCGCACGCGGACCAGTTCCTGCGACTGCGTGGGCCGTGCAGCGGGCGTGGGGCGTGCCTCCGGACGACTGCGCGCCAGTTCCACGACATTGCTTTCATGCTCGGCGGCCTCACCGGACGGCGCCGCCTCTTCGCCGGCAACCGCCGGCGTTTCCTCGTGCGGCAGCCCCGTGACTTCGGCAGGTGCGGCTTCGCTCGTCTCACCGGCTTCAGGAACCACCTCGGCCGCGGGAGACGCGCTTTCCTCGGCAGGCGCAGACGCGGTCTCGACCGGCTTGCCCGCGCGCAGACTGTCGAGTTCGACGATGAGTTGCGGTTCGGCGGGCACCGGCTCGCTCCCCCGAGCCCGGTCAAGCATCGCGCTCAGGCGGTCCAGCGCCCGATGCAGGCCGGAAAATATCTGCGGCCCCGACTCACGCTGACCTTCGGCGATCGGGATGATCAGCGATTCGACCGCGTGACTCAGATCACCGATATTCTTGAATCCGGCCATACGTGCACCGCCTTTCAGGGTGTGCAGATGGCGCTGCAGTTCGGTAATCGGCTCGTTCTGGCCGGGATTGTCTTCCCACGCCTGCAACGTGTTGTCACAGGCATCCATGATCTCGGTGGCTTCCTCGAGGAAAATATCGACCAGCTCGCCATCCAGGTCGGCTGGCATGTCCGGTGGAGGCATCCCCGTAGCCGGCGCTGCCGGACGGGCGGGTTCGGGCCGGGATTCGGATACGGGTGCAGCCGCTTCAGCCTCGGCCGAAGCCGTACTGCTCGGCATATCCACCCGCAGATCCTCGATCTGCTCCCGCAGCGAATCCCCCGTCGGTACCGACGTATTTTCGGCCAACGCCTCCAGGACGCGACGCGCGTGCGTGATCGCCTCGCCCAGCAGCGGCAGCGCCGCACCCGGATAAGGCAAATCGAGCTCCTGCCGCCCTTTGGCATAACGCTCCAGGGCGGCAAAGATGTCCGACATTTCGGGAACGTCCGCGGTCCTCGCGCTGCCGTTCAGAGTATGCAGGGCGCGCAACATATCCGGCGAGGGTTCGATATCGCCGGTGCCGGCGGCACTGAGAATCTCCTCCAGGGTGGCGAGATGCTGTTCCGATTCCTGCTTGAATATATCGAACAGAACGGGGTCAATGCGCGGTTCTTCGCCGGCCTCTTCACTGACTTGGTAATCTTCGAGTTCAGCGGCCTCCTCCTCGGCCAGGGTCTCGAGATCGAATACCGTCTCCGCCTCTTGCTCGGGCGTCTCGATGGCCGCTGCCTCCAAGGAGGCATCGGGTTCGACCGCTTCATCGGCGGTGAACCATTCGCTCTCTCCTGCCTCGGCGGCAGGCACCTCCATCACTGAGGTCGGGCTTTCGCTCTGATCTTCTGCAGCCGGTTCGGCTGCCGGCGCCTCGGGCTCGGCGTTTTCCTCGACGAAGGCGTTCAGGTCGGCTTCGCTTTCCGCTACTTCACTTCCCGGAAAATATTTTTTTGTGTAGTCCGGGCTGCACATGGCCTCGGCCTCTTCCATGAGAGCGTAGACCTCCGCGCCCGCATCGCCCTCACCACGCAACTGGGTGACGAGTTGGGGCAGGGCGGCCACGGCCTTGTGCAACGTCTCGAAGATGTAGTCCGCAGGCTCGATGGTCTTGTCGATGACCCGGTTCAGCAAACTCTCGAAACGCCAGGCGAATTCACCGATAAGCATGGCACCGACCAGGCGACCGCTACCCTTCAGGGTGTGGAACGACCTGCGGACCGTGGTCAGCGCTTCTTCATCTCCGGTGTTCTGCTCCCAGCGCGGCAGATACTCCCGTATGCGCTCGATCTCCTCCTCGGCTTCCTCAAGGAAGATATCCAGAATCTCAGGATCCGGCTCCCCGACCAGCGCCTCAGGCCATTCGACCGGCTTTTCCTCCGCCGCCACCTGCACCGGCTCAACCGCCTCGGGCGGTGGCTCGAAGCTGCCAGCCGCTTCCAGGTCCTCGATTTCCAGATCCTCGTCGATCAGCGGTCGTTTCAGCTCCTGGGTCTGCGCCTCATCGAGCATCAACGGCTTCTCGACTTCTTCCGTCTGGAGGTCCTCAACGGAGAAGGGGATCTCGAGCTCCTCGGTCTGCGCCTCATCGATCGTCAGCGGGGTATCGAGCACCTGGGTCTGCATCTCATCCGGATTGAGTACCTCGAGCGCTTCGCTCGCTTCCTGCTCCGGCAACGCGTTGTCCAGTTCGATCTCTTCGATGAGCGCCGTTTCACTCTCACTTGCAGCCGATTCAAGCTTGGCCACACTGGCCTTGCCGACGTCGAGGATTGCACGGTGCTCTCCGCGATTGGCGTCGATGGCCTCGAGGTAAAACTCGACACTGGTGATGGCGTCAGCCAATGCCTCCAGCTGCGCACCGGCAGGCACGACGCCTTCGGCCAGGATTTTTTGTTTGATGAATTGCTGCAGCGCATCGAGCAAGGACGTCACGCCTTCCATGGGCAGCATGGAAATGGCGCCCTTGATGCGTTCGATCAATTCCGGAACCTTGTGGATCGGCGTCTGATCGGAAGGCGTGGAAATAAACTCCAGCACGGCGTCCTTGCAGCGATTGATGTCCACGAGCACTTCGCGGATGACCGCACCCTGAACGCGCTTCAATTCCGCGGCCGGGAACGGACCGGCACCCTTACCCTCGTCGTCTTCACCGGATTCCCTGCCCAGCAGGAAATCGTCGATGGCGGTCTCGACCTGAAGCAGAACCTCGGCGGCCTCCTGCAGGACGGTATCCAGGTCTCCGCCCTGGTTGGAAAGCAGTTCCTGAACGACCTCGGCCTCACGCTGCATCAGCTTGCGCGGCTGTCCGAGCCCGAGCATGCCCAAGGTATCCGCAATCCGGTGCAGCTTTTCGACCAGCGGCTCGAGCATGGAGACGTCCTTTTCATCCGCATTGATGAAAAGCTCGAACTGATCCTTGACCTCCGCCAAGTCGTCCTTGACGACCTGGGTCACCGTATTCATAAGTGCGAGATTCGGCCCGCCCAGACTTTCGCGGGCGGCCTCGATCTCCGTGTCGCTGGCAACCAGCCGGTCGAGGCGGAACGCCTTTTTCACGGCGCCGACGTCACCCTCCCGCACCGTCGCCTGTGCCACGTAGTACAACAGGTTGTTGACCAGATCCGCCGGCAGGGCCGCAGTCGTCTCGCTCTCGCCGTGATCTATCACACTCTTGATCTGGCGATCCACGCGCCCCATCAGCATCTTGACGGTGACGCCGCTTTCCAGCCCTTCCTGCTGCAGCGCCTGGGCCAGGGCGCCGGCGACCCACCAGAAGCGCTGCGTCTCGTTGCTGTCGCTGGCGCGGCGCAGGCGGGTCAGCACCTCGTGCAGGCGCCCCAGGCTGCCCGCAACGTCTTTATTCCTGAACCAGCCGAGCAAGCCAAGCTGGAAGCTGTGACGCAATTTGGCGGCCAGCTTCTGCAGATCCTCGTCGGTGCGGTCCTGCGGCAGGGCTTCGTCCGCAGCCGCATGGTCGGGGACGAAAAAGACGTTTTCGGTAAGGAGATTCGCCTCGCGCGAGGTGCGCAGGTCGTTCAACAGAGGCAGCAGGACGACGGCGGTGTCCTTATGACCGGTCTGTACGTATTCGATATAGCCAGGCAGCTGGATAACGGCCCGCATCAGAACTTCAAGGGCGGACGATGCATCCTTGATGTCTCCACCCTGCACACGCTCCACCACAGCCAGCATCTCATCGGCGAGCATGACGGCACCGTGCAGCTCCACCATCTGCAATGTGCCTTGCACCTGCTTGAGCAGATCCCGAAAGGCCTGCAGGGCCTCGGTATCCGAGTTCTCCGATTCAAGATACTGCTCCAGAGACTGCCGCGCCTGGACCAGTACGCTATCGAGCTCGGACTTTACCCAGTCCAGGGCATTGTATTCCGCTGTAGCGTCGTCACTCATAGGCCACCCGGCGGTTTCGTGCACTCATCGATCGACATACCGAACGCTTGCACAAAACCTTGCTGCTCTCCATCCTGAGATTCCGTTGTTATATTCGGACAATATCGTCTTGCTTTGTCCACGCAGTCTGGCGCCGCACACGCGCATCGCTTAGCCAAGCTGCAGCGTCGCGTCCTTTTCTTCCTCCTCCAACGCAGCCGCACCGCCCGTCACGATCATCGTCTTGGTCGTCTGCTCCTGGGGCAGCTTGAAGCCCGATACCGACTTGCGCAGATCGCCGGCCAGACTGGACAGGTTACCGATGAGGCCCGAGGTCTCGGTGGTCCCTTCGGAGGTCTGCATCGTGATTTCCTGAATGACGTTCATGGTGTGGCTGATATTACCGGCCACCGCCGCCTGCTGCTGCGCGGCTGCGGAAATGGTCTTGATCAGTTGCGAGAGCTGGTTGGACACGTTCTCGATCTGTTCCAGCGCCTCACCCGATTCCTGAGCAAAGCGTGCGCCCTTGACCACGTTGGCCGTGCTCTGCTCCATGGAGATCACCGCCTCGTTGGTATCGGCCTGGATGGTTTTAACCAGCGCCTCGATCTGTTTCGTCGCGTTGGCGGAACGTTCCGCGAGGCGCTGCACTTCGTCCGCAACCACCGCGAACCCGCGTCCCGCCTCACCCGCGCTCGATGCCTGAATGGCGGCGTTCAAGGCCAGGATGTTGGTTTGATCGGCGATGTCGTTAATGAGGCTGACGATATCGCCGATTTCCTGCGAGCTTTCACCCAGGCGTTTGATTCGCTTCGCGGTCTCCTGAATCTGTTCGCGGATGGTGTTCATGCCGTCGATGGTACGGCGCACGGTTTCCGCTCCCGCGTGCGCGATCTGCACCGATTTGTCGGCCACTTCGGCGGAGGTGGAGGCGTTGTTCGACACCTGTTCGATGGAGTCGGCCATGTCGGTGACGGCCGCCGAGGCCGAGGCAATCTCGCGGGCCTGGTGATTACTCGCGTCGGTCAGGCGCATGGCGGTCGCCTGGGTGTTTTCCACGGCGCTCGCGACCTGTCCCGCCGTCTGGTTGATGGTGGTAACCAGGCTGCGCAACGCATCGATGGCGTAGTTGACCGAGTCGGCGATCGCGCCCGTGATGTCCTCGGTCACGGTGGCGTGCACCGTGAGGTCACCTTCCGCGAGGTTGGTCATCTCGTCCAGCAGACGCAGGATCGCGCGCTGGTTTCTGCGGTTTTGTTCGGTGGTGACGGCCAGGCGGCGGCGTGCATCCATGTACAGCTGGTATCCCATGAGGACCAGGAGCACCAGGGCGATGCCACCGAAACCGTAACCCGCGTAGGCGATCAGCTGCAGGCGCTGACCGTAGCTCAGGATGTTCTTTTCCAGACTGCCCGCGGCGGTGAGCACCTGACGGCTGTCACCTTCCACCTGACTCGCGGCGTCCTTGATCTCGAACAGCTGCGGCGAGGACTGCAGGATGGCGCCGACGTGTTCACTGACGGTACTGAACAGCATGGCCACTTCACGCAGCCGGTCGCGCGCCTCCGGATAGCTGACCTTCTGGATATTCAGCGCCGGATAGCCGCGAATCATGCCTTCCAGCACCCGGCCGAACAGTGCCGCATCGCGACCGAAACGGTCGGCGGCCGTGGCGGCGCCCTCACCGCCCGCCAGCACCTTGTTCAGGTTGTTCTCGATACGCTGGGTGAGCATCAGCTGACGGGAGGCGACGTAAATCTCCTGCTGATCGGCCTTCCTCTTCACCAGCTCGGTTACCACCTCGTCCGAATTGGCCAGCAACTGGGGAATGTAGTTGTTGATGACCTGGACGTAGTCCGTGACCTTGGAGATCGGTTCCTGACCGTTGAGGATGGTGTCGATGTTCTGACGATAGGCCTTCCAGGAGGTCTCGATATCGCCGAGATTTCCCTTGAGTTCGGTCGGCAGGGGAGGCAGCCCCTTGGCGGATTCGCCTTTTTGCAGCTGCAGAAGTGTCTTGTCGAACTGATCGCGCAACTGCTTGAGCTGCTTGAACGCTTCTGATTTGCCGTTCGCCGCTTCGATCGAGAAGGTGGCGAGACGCTGCGACAGCAGTCCCTGCTCAGCGGCGATACTGATGTATTCCTTCTCGTAGCCACCCTGTTGGTTGGTGTAGTAGAAGGCACCGGCCATCAAGCCGAGCGAGATCAGCAGCAGGACGCCCAGAACAGCGACGAGCTTGCCCCCACCCAGCCTTGCGGCAAGTTCTTTAGTCGAAGGCGCTTTCATATTGTGCTACTCCGCCCCTCCTCGGGGAATCTGATGGATTGCATGTGCTTTTGTCATTATTCCGTCTGGCGTGCTCACCGACCGTGAATGGGATCACACCGAAACATTCATGAATTCTTCGCTCGCGGCGAGTTTGCCCAGGGCAAACACCCCGTAATGCTCCCCCATGCGGCTGAACGACGTTTCCACATAAGGCCTTAGCGCGGCATCGAGCGCAGGCAGTTCCTCCGCCTGATCCTCGCGCCAGTAATGCTTCATGCCGAGCACCGCGTCGACCAACAGGCCCGCATACATATCCCCCTGCCTCAGCACCAGCAGGCTGCCCTGCTTCCATTCCGAGGACGGCACGTTCTCACCGTAAAGATAGCCCTGAAGATCGGCCACCGGCAGCAAATTACCGCGCATGTTGGCAATGCCCAGCACCCAGGGCTTGACGCCGGGCACACGCGCCACATCGGGCATGGAGACGATCTCGGCCACCTGCTCCATGGGCGCCAACAGCTCGGTGCCTTTGAGGCGAAACAGTATTCCCGTCCAGTCCTGCTTCTCGCCGGTCTGGGCGGGCAGGCCGGCCGCATGACGCTGGCTCTTCCGCTCAATGTCCAGGAGCAGATCGAAGGGCGTCGCTGTCACGGCCGCTTCCGCCATACCTTACCCCAGCAGCGAACCGATACGCTGCAGCAGCTCCTTTTCCTTGGCCGGCTTGACGATATAGTCCTTGGCACCCTGCCGCTTGGCCCAGACCTTGTCGGTCTCCTGGTCCTTGGTGGTCACGATAATGACGGGAATATTCTGCGTGCTGGGCTCGTTGGCAAGCTGACGGGTGGCCTGGAAGCCGTTCAGACCGGGCATGACCACGTCCATCAACACCAGATCCGGCTTGACCTGCTTGGCCAGCTCGACACCTTCCTCACCACTTTGCGCCGTGGTGACCTGGAAGCCGTTCTTTTCCAGAATCGACTTGAAGACGTGCAGTTCGGTTGGAGAATCATCAACCACGAGAATGTGCGTCATAAGGGTTCTACTCCCAAAAATTTCTTCTGCTTAGTAATGTTTTCAGTAACCGGGCCTGGAGAATCGGTCGCATCCCATTTGTTCAACCACGCCCTTTGACGTGTTGCTTGATGGCGCTTAACAGATCCTCGCGAGTGAACGGCTTGGTCAGGTATTGCTCGGAGCCGACGATCCGGCCCCGTGCCTTGTCGAAGATACTGTCCTTGCTTGAGAGCATGATGACCGGTGTGTTCTTGAAGTCCCGGTTATGCTTGATCAAGGCGCAGGTCTGATAGCCATCCAGACGCGGCATCATGATGTCGACAAATATGATGTCGGGATGATGCTCGGCAATCTTGGCCAGGGCCTCGAAGCCGTCCGTGGCCGTGACCACGTCACAGCCTTGCTTTTTGAGGAGTGTCTCTGCGGTACGGCGGATGGTCTTGCTGTCATCGATGACCATCACTTTGAGCCCGTTCAGAGCAACTGCCCCGTTTGCTTCTTCTTCGCTCACAACACACCTTAACCCAGTCGTGTTCTGCGGACGCAGTTTTGCGGTGAATTTAACCCATGCATTCGGTTTAGGCAATAAATCAAAACAGTGCCTTAGCCCCAAAATGTTATGTTCGTTCTCAAACTCGCATCATGCCCGGTCACTGGCCAAGAGCATCGGTCGTGGGCGTAGAATAAGAATGTCGACCCGCATCCCCATACCCAACTGCAGCAAGCGGAACCGCTATGACCCCTACGCTCGGGGTGGTGATGGATCCCATCGCCACTATCAATATCAAAAAAGACAGCACCTTCGCCATGCTGCTGGAAGCGCAGGCCCGCGGCTGGCCGCTCCGGTACATGGAGCAAAGCGACCTGTGGCTCGAGAACGGCCAGGTACATGCTAGCATGCGCGCCCTGCGTGTCGCAGACGATCCGCAGGGCTGGTTCGAGCTCGGCTCGCCGGAGGTGGCGCCGCTCGACAGTCTGGACGTGGTTCTGATGCGCAAGGACCCGCCGCTGGACATGGAGTACCTCTACTCACTGTACCTGCTGGAGCTGGCGGAGGCACAGGGCACGCGGGTGATCAATGCGCCCGGCGGCATCAGGGCGGTGAACGAAAAACTCTATACCGCCTGGTTTCCCGACCTCGCGCCCCCCAGCCTCGTCACGCGCGATATGCCCCGCCTGCGGGCCTTCCTGGAAACGCAGGGCGAGGCCGTGGTCAAACCCCTGGACGGCATGGGTGGCGCGGAGGTGTTTCGCCTGCGCCGCCAGGACCCGAATCTGAACGTCATCCTCGAGTCCGTCACCCACCATGGCCGGCGCACGGTCATGTGCCAGCGGTTTTTACCTGAATACACCCAGGGCGACAAACGCATCCTGCTGGTGGACGGCGAACCGGTGCCCTATGCGCTGGCCCGCATCCCGGCCGAGGGCGAGGGCCGCGCCAACCTGGCCGCCGGCGGGCACGGCGTGGGGGTCGAGCTCACGGCGCGCGACCGCGAGATCGCCGAACGCATCGGCCCCGTCATGTGCCGCATGGGCCTGTTGTTCGTCGGACTGGACGTGATCGGCGACTACCTGACCGAAATCAACGTCACCAGCCCTACCTGCATCCGCGAACTGGATGCCATTTACGGTATCAATATCAGTGCCCAACTGATGGACGCCATCCTCGCCAGACTGAAGGCATGAAAAGACCAATCGCCCTCCTCATGGTCCTGGCCGCCCTGCTGCTGTCCGGCTGCAGCCAGAACAAACCCTACAAGGACACCATCCTCGACTTTGGGACGCTGATCAATATCACGCTGTACACCGACGATCCCGCCCAGGCCCGGCAGGCATTCAAGGTGGCCCGCCAGGACTTCGATTACATGCAGCACACCTGGAACGCCTGGCATCCCGGGCCGCTGGGCCGGGTCAACCTCCTGCTGCCGACCGGCAGCCCCTTTACCGCCCCGCCCTCCGTGCTGCCCCTGATCAAACTCGGCACGACCCTGTCGCGGCAAAGCGGCGGGTTGTTCAACCCGGCCATCGGCAAGCTGCTGCAGCTATGGGGCTTCGAAAGCGATACTCTCCCGAAGGGGCCGCCTCCCCCATTGGCCAAAATCCAGGCTCTGCTGAAACAGCATCCGACCATGGCCGACCTGCACGTCGACGGCATCAGGCTCAGCAGCACCAATCCCGCCGTTCGGCTGGATTTCGGCGGGTTCGCCAAGGGCTACGGCGTGGACCGGGTGATGGAACGCTTCCGTGCCATGGGCATTCACAACGCCCTGATCGACGCCGGCGGCGATCTGCGCGCCATCGGTCGCCATGGCGACCGGCCCTGGCGCATCGGCATTCGCAACCCGGACCAGGCCGACACCGCTTTGGCCTGGGTGGACATCCAGGGCGACGAGTCGGTGTTCACCTCGGGCGACTATGAGCGCTATTACATGTATCACGGCAAGCGCTATCACCACATCATCGACCCCCGCAGCGGGTATCCTTCCGCCGGCGTCAGCTCGGCGACGGTCATCCTGGACGGTCCGGGGAACGGGGCGCGGGCCGACGCGGCCGCCACCGCCCTGATGATCGCGGGGATAAAGGATTGGGCCCGCATCGCAAAGGGGATGCACGTCTCCCAGATCATGCTCATCGACCATCAGGGCGAGGTGTACATGACGCCGGCCATGGCCAAACGCATCCATTTCACCAAACAGCCGCCGGCCATCCACACCTTGCAACTGAACCCGGGCGCGGTTCGCTGATGCAGATTCTCGCCACCCGGGAGGACTACCGGCTTGCCTGGCTGGCGGCGCTGGCGATCACCATCCACATCGCCGAAAGCGCCCTGCCCAGCCCGCTGCCCGGTGTGAAGCCGGGGCTGGCCAACGTCATCACGGTCATCACCCTCATCCGCTACGGCTGGGGCAGCGCGGCCTGGGTGAGCATGTTGCGGGTGCTGGCCGGCAGCCTGCTGATCGGCAGCTTTCTCTCCCCGACCTTTCTGCTCAGCGCCACCGGTGCCGTCTGCGCCCTGATCGCCCTCGGCCTGGGCAAGCAGCTATCCGGCGGTCGCCTGGGACCGGTGGGTTATTCCTTGCTGGCCGCCGAGGCGCACATGGCCGGCCAGTTCCTGACGGCCTACAGCCTGTTCATCCCGCATCCCGAATTACTGCGTATTTTTCCCCTGCTGATGGGCCTTGCCCTGCTATTCGGGCTGGTTACGGGTACAATTGCTCACGCCGTGTTGACGCGACTGCCTGCCGAGCTTGATGACCGCAGCCTCTCTCGCCCCTGAAATCCGCCCCGCCGACCGCCTCGGACTGGCCCTGTTTTTTGCCGCCGTCCTGCACGGGATCCTGATCCTGGGCGTGGCATTCGACATGGCGCCCAAATTCCGGGCCAACGCGGCACCGACCCTGAACGTCATCCTGGTGCAGACCCGCTCCGAGCAGCGGCCCAAGGACGCCAAGTACATCGCCCAGGTCGATCAGCAGGCCAGCGGCCGCAGCGACCGGGACGGACGGCCCTCCAGCCCCGTCACCGGCATCATGCCGAACACCGGCCGCGGCGACGCCCCGATCAGCCTGCAGGCCAGCGCCCCGTCACACAGCGGGAAACGCGAAACGCGCACGCTGCAAAGCCCCAATGCCAAACGGGAGGTGGCGCAGCGCACCGAAACCCTGAGCCCGGTTCAGGAAATCGCCCCCACGGCCTCCGAACTGATACGCCGCAGCCTGCAGATCGCGCATCTTTCCTCCGAAATCCGCAAGGACGAAGAGGACTACGCCAAGCGGCCGCGCATCAAGTACGTCGATTCCGTCAGCGCCAAGAGCGTGGCCACCGCGGAATATCTCGCCACCTGGGTGCGCAAGGTCGAACGCGTCGGCAATCTCAATTACCCGGACGAGGCCGTCCGGCGACATCTCAACGGCAAGCTCATTCTCAATGTCCTGGTCGACAGCCAGGGACGCGTGCTCAAGGCCACCATCGCCTCGTCATCGGATCACCGGGTGCTGGATGACGCCGCCAAGCGTATCGTCAAGCTGGCCTCGCCGTTCCCGCCGTTCCCGCCGGCGCTGCGCAAAAACTACGACCAGCTGATGATCACCCGCACCTGGATATTCCAGAGCGACAACCAGCTCATCACCCATTAGCGCTGATCCGGACTGCTAAACTCCGCACATGGGCGACCTGACATCCCTGAGCAACCAATTCCTCATCGCCATGCCCAGCCTGGCGGACCCGAACTTTGTCCGCAGCGTTTCGTTCATCTGCGAACATAGCGAACAGGGCGCCCTGGGGCTGGTCATCAATCACCCGCTGGACATGCAGCTCGGCGATCTTTGCGAACAGCTCGATCTGCCTTGCGAGGACGACGCCGTGCGCGGTCTACCGGTTTATTCCGGCGGCCCCGTCCAGCCCGAACGGGGCTTCGTACTGCACCAGCCGACAGGCAACTGGGAATCCACCCTGCAGATCACCGAAAACCTCGCCCTGACCACCTCGGCCGATATTCTGCAGGCGCTGGCGGCGGGCGAAGGCCCCAGTCATACGCTGATCGCACTCGGTTATGCCGGCTGGGCCGCCGGCCAACTCGAACACGAACTCGCCTCCAACGCCTGGCTCACCTGCCCGGCGGACCCTCACATCCTGTTCGATCTTCCTCCACAACACCGCTGGCAGGCCGCAGCGACCAAACTCGGCGTCGACCTCAGCCTGTTGTCCGGTGACGCAGGACATGCCTGAGGCGGCAAGATCCCAGGGCATCCTGCTGGGCTTCGACTATGGACGGCGGCGCACCGGGGTCGCGGTCGGTCAACCGCTCACCGGCAGCGCCACACCGCTCACCACCCTGACCAGCTCCGCCGGCAAACCCGATTGGGAGGCCATTGAGCAGCTAGTCAGGGAATGGCACCCGAACGCCCTGGTCGTCGGCCTGCCGGAACGGACACACGGCGGCCGCCACCCGCTGCACAAAGAGATCCACGCCTTTTGCGCCGAGCTGGAACGCCGTTTCGGGCTGCCCGTATACACGGTCAACGAGACGCTCACCTCCGCCGAGGCCGAAGCCGACCTGACCGCCGCACGCCGCGCCGGCAGAAAGCGACGCATTGCGCGCGAAGAAATTGATACACTCTCCGCCGCGCTGATCCTCGAAACCTGGATGGCCGATCAACCATGAGTGAAGACCTGAATCCGCTGCTCGATGCGATGGCGCAGGACCTGCGCGACCAATTCGGCGACCGCATCCGGGATGCGGCCATGATCGGTATCCAGCGGGGCGGGGTATGGATCGCACAGGCGCTGCACGAGCGCCTCGGCCTCGACACGCCGCTGGGCGAACTGAATATCAGTTTCTACCGGGACGACTTTTCCAGAATCGGGATGCACCCGCGCGTCTCGCCCTCCCATCTTCCGTTCGGGGTGGAGGATCGGCACCTCATCCTGGTGGACGACGTGCTTTACACCGGCCGCACCATCCGCGCCGCATTGAACGAGATCTTCGACTTCGGGCGTCCCGCCTCCGTCACCCTGGCGGTGCTGATCAGCCGCAACGAGGGCCGCGAACTCCCCATCGAGGCACAGGTCGTCGGCCGCCAACTCAGCCTGTCCAGCGACGAACGCGTGGAACTGGAAGGCCCGGACCCGCTGACCTTCAATATCGTGACCATCGGCGAACCTGCATGAGCCGCAAACCACCCCAGCCAGGCCCCCTCGCAAACCGAATGCAACTCACCGAAGAAGGGCGGCTGCGCCACCTGCTCACCATCGAAGGACTGAGCCGCAACCTCGTCAACGAGATCCTCGATACCGCCGAATCCTTCGCCGCCATGCACGACCAGGGGGTCAAGAAGCTTCCCTTGCTGCGCGGCAAAACGGTCATGAATCTGTTTTTCGAGCCCAGCACGCGCACCCGCACCACCTTCGAACTGGCGGCCAAGCGGCTTTCCGCCGACGTGCTCAACCTCAACATCAGCACCTCCGCCACCACCAAGGGTGAAAGCCTGCTCGACACGCTGCACAACCTTGAGGCCATGGACACGGACATGTTCATCGTGCGTCACGCCCAGAGCGGAGCCGCGCACTTCATCGCCCGCCATGCCGCCCCGCACGTCAGCGTGCTCAACGCCGGCGACGGCAGCCATGCCCATCCCACCCAGGCGTTGCTGGACATGTTCACCATCCGCCGCCACAAAAAGGATTTCACCAAACTCAAGGTCGCCATCGTCGGTGATGTGCTGCATTCACGGGTCGCCCGCTCACAGATCCACGCCCTGAACCTACTCAACACGGGAGAGATACGCGTCATCGGTCCACGCACCCTGCTCCCGGCCGACGGCGAAAACCTCGGCGTCCACATCTTCCATGACATTCATGCCGGCCTTGAGGGCGTGGATGTGGTCATCATGCTCAGGCTGCAGAAGGAGCGCATGGCCGGTGCCTTCCTGCCCAGCGAACACGAATACTTCCAGCGCTACGGCCTGACGCCGGAGCGGCTGCGCCGCGCCCAGCCCGACGCCATCGTCATGCACCCCGGCCCGGCCAACCGCGGCGTGGAGATCGACTCCCAGGTCGCGGACGGACCCCAGTCGGTCATTCTGAGCCAGGTAACCTACGGCATCGCCGTCCGCATGGCCGTCATGTCCATGTGTATGGGTGCCCGCGTGACGGAGGCCTCCGCATGAGAATGCATATCCGTCAGGGCCGCCTGCTCGATCCGTCAACCAAACTCGACCGAACCGGCGACCTCTTTATCGACGAGGGGCGCATCATCGCAATCGATACGCCGCCCGCCGGCTTCGAGGCGGAAGAAACCATCGATGCGCAGGGCCTCTGGGTGTTCCCGGGACTGGTCGATCTGGCCGCCCGCCTGCGCGAGCCCGGGCAGGAACACAAGGGCACGATCAGCAGCGAAACCCTGGCCGCGGCCAGCGGCGGCATCACCACCCTGTGCTGCCCACCCGATACCGATCCCCCGATCGATACGCCCGCCGAGATCAACCTGATCCAGCGCCTCGCCCGCCAGTCGGGCAACGCCCGCGTGGTGCCATTGGGCAGCATTACCCGCGACCTGGCCGGCGAACAACTCAGCGAACTCGGCGCCCTCAAGGCAGCCGGACTGAACGGCGTCAGTAACGGCCTCATACCGATTACCAATACCCTGGTGCTGCGCCGGGCCCTGGAATACGCGACCGGCCTGGACCTGACCGTTCACATTCACCCGATCGACCCGTGGCTGGCCAACGGCGGCTGCGCACACGAAGGCGCGGTGGCCACCCGGCTCGGCCTGCCGGCCATTCCCGCCGCAGCCGAAACCGCGGCATTGGGCCAGTTGCTGGCCCTGGTGGAAGAAACCGGTGCACACGTTCATTTCTGCCGCCTGTCCACGGCGCGCGGTGTTGCCCTGGTGGCACGAGCCCAGGCAGAAGGTCTGCCGGTCAGCGCGGACGTGGCGGCGCATCAATTGTTCCTGACCGAGATGGATCTGGCGGATTTCAACAGCCTGTGCCACGTCATTCCGCCGCTGCGCACTCAGCGTGACCTGGAAGCCCTGCGCCAGGGTGTGGCCGATGGGGTACTGGGCGCCATCTGCTCCGACCACCAGCCGCACGAGGCGGACGCCAAGCTCGCGCCGTTCCCGGCCACTGCCCCGGGCATGTCGGCCCTCGAAACCCTGCTGCCGCTGACCCTGCGTCTGGCCGAGGAAGGCGCACTTGATCTGCATACCGCGCTGCAACGCGTGACCGCCGGTCCCGCCGGGATACTCGGCATCCAGGCAGGCCGGCTGGATGTCGGTATGAGCGCGGATCTGGTGATTTACGATCCTCAGGCCGACTGGACCCTGGACAGGGAACAGATGCACAGCCGCGGACACAACACGCCCTTCCAGGGCTGGTCGTTCACCGGGCGTGTACGCCATACCCTGTTCGGAGGCCGGTCCGTCTATACCACTCCGGAATGAGCCGGGCACGACTGCGTGCCGCCGCCGATTTAGGCGCGGCTTTCCGAGTTCTGGAAATCGAGACCGATCTCGCCGCGAAGGCCCGCCCCGGCCATGTGCTGCAATTAGATGGAAAGCCTTGGCCCATCATGCGCAGCGATGCCGCACAAGATCGCATCGACCTGCTGGGCACGCAAACAAACCACAGCTGGCGGCCGGAAACGAGCCGGCCTGCCGAACTGGCCAATACCCCACTGACATTGCAGGACGGCATACCGCTGGTCATAACCCGGGATCTCGGCCTGGCCCCGGCCATTTTTCTCGCCCAGCGCGAACACACGCGTTGCCGCCAGGGCCTGTTCCTGATTCAGACAGCCGATGCCCTGCCGTTCTCCCCACAACCCAGCCGGATTCTGATTCCCGGTCTGCCGCATGGCACGATTGCGGCATCGCCGCTTCTGGAAGACTGGGGGATTCCCTCGAGGATCTGCAGCAGGGTGGAACGCCCCGGCTGCTTTGGCGGTGCCGCCATCGACCTCGCCCGGCTGTGGCTGGACAGCCTGCCCGAAAGCCGGCGCCGGGCTGTGCACATCCTGGCGCTTGCCGTGCCAATCGAACCGATTGCGGCACTGGCGTCCGACTTCGGTCTCGACTGTCAGGCCTGGTCGATCTGATTCTTCAGGCGGGCGGATTCAACTCGCTCATCGGCCAGCGCGGCCGGGCTGTCAGCGCCTCGCTGGTCTCGCCCTGCATCAGACGCACACAGCCCACATAGGCGATCATGGCGCCGTTGTCGGTGCAGAACTCGGGCCGGGGGTAAAACACGCGCCCCCCCTCGTCCGCCATCAAACCGGCCAGCGCCTCGCGCAGGCGCCGATTGGCGCCTACTCCGCCCGCCACCACCAGCGTGCGCAGGCCGGTCTCGCGCAGCGCCCGGCGCACCTTGATGACGAGTGTATCGACCACCGCCTCTTCGAACGCCCGTGCCACGTCCGCCTTGGCCTCCGGATGGGCCTGCGCCGTCTGCAGCGTGAAGGTCTTCAAGCCGGAAAAGCTGAAATCCAGACCGGGGCGGTCCGTCATCGGACGGGGGAAACGGAACCGTGCGGGGTCCCCCTGTTCCGCCAGGCGGGCCAGCGCCGGACCGCCCGGGTAAGGCAGCCCGAGCAGCTTGGCCGTCTTGTCGAAGGCCTCGCCGGCGGCATCGTCCTGGCTCTCGCCCAGAATCCGGTAACGACCGACCGACTCCACCGACACCAGCTGGGTATGCCCGCCCGACACCAGCAGGGCGAGAAACGGGAACGGCGGCGCCTCGGCCTCCAGCATCGGCGCCAGCAAATGACCCTCCATATGATGCACGCCGAGTGCAGGTACCCCGAGCCCCCAGGCCAGGGACCGTCCCACGGCCGCTCCCACCAGCAAGGCACCCATCAGTCCCGGCCCCGCGGTATAGGCCACCCCGTCCAGACTCGCCAGATCCAGGCGGCCGTCCGCCAGCACCTGGCGGATCAACGGAATCAGCTTGCGTACGTGATCGCGCGAGGCCAGCTCCGGCACGACGCCGCCGTACTCGGCGTGCAACGCGATCTGACTGAACAGGGCCTGGGCCAACAGCCCCTGCTCGCTGTCATACACCGCCACCCCCGTTTCGTCACAGGAGGTCTCGATTCCCAACACCCGCATGCCATATATCCTGGAAATAGATCAGTCATCACACTTTACCGCGCCGGACCCGCCCCGTCTTTGTCCGCACGCCCTTCCGGGCCGCAGGCCTGCCGGTTTCCATTCAGGGCGCAGTATTTTTTGCATTTTCGGTGCGCGTCTATATAATTTGCAGTCCTTTTTGCACCCGCCCTCTGGGCGGTCGTTTTTTTACGGAGCAAGTGATCACTTATGCCCAGCGTTAAAGTGAAGGAAAACGAGCCCTTCGAGATCGCCCTGCGTCGCTTCAAGCGCAGCTGCGAGAAGGCCGGTATTCTGACCGAAGTGCGTCGTCGCGAATTCTACGAAAAGCCCACCGAGGCCCGTAAGCGCAAGGCCGCAGCCGCCGTGAAGCGCACCATGAAGCGCGTCAGCCGCGAACAGGCCCGTCGTACCCGACTGTACTGACCATGGCTGACGCAGCCTCTGACCTGAAGGGGCGCATCACCGAGGATATGAAGGCTGCGATGCGCGCCCGCGAGCAGGAGCGCCTCAACACCATCCGCCTCATCCTCTCAGCCATTAAACAGGTCGAAGTCGATACGCGCGAGACCCTGGACGACACCCAGGTGCTGCAGGTCCTGGACAAGATGACCAAGCAGCGCAGGGAATCCATCGCGCAGTTCGAGCAGGCCGGCCGTGAGGACCTGGCGGCCAAGGAGCGGTCCGAACTGGACGTGATTCTGGGCTACATGCCGGAACCGCTCACCGACGCCGAGCTCGATACCCTGATTGCCGAGGCCCTGGAGGCGACCGGTGCCGCGTCCGTCAAGGACATGGGCAAGGTCATGGGCTACCTCAAGCCCAAGATTCAGGGGCGGGCGGACATGGGCGCCCTCGGCGGCAGGATCAAACAGCGCCTGTCGAGCTAGCGTTCGCGCCGGCAAGCCCGCACAGGTGGCGGGGTTGCAACACCGCCGAAGGCGGGCGCATCCTGAAGAAAATAATAGTCGTTTGCGTAGGTCGCACCCGCATCGTTCAGCCATGTGGGTGTTTTGTCTGTAACTGAGCGAACAGGTGCCGATCATGGCCAACCCTATGCAGTTTCTGGAGATTCCGCGCCAAGATCCGGCCAAGACCCGGGTTGAGGAGCGCGTTGTCCAGTTTCGGGAAATATACGGACAATTCGATCCCCAGACCGCCGCGCATCAGGCGGGACGCTGCCTCGCCTGCGGCAATCCGTACTGCGAATGGAAGTGCCCGGTACACAACTACATCCCCAACTGGCTCAAGCTGATCGCCGAAGGCAATCTGTTTGAAGCCGCCGAACTCTCCCACAAGACCAACTCCCTGCCCGAGGTCTGCGGCCGGGTCTGCCCGCAGGACCGCCTCTGCGAAGGCGCCTGCACGCTGAACGACGGCTTTGGCGCGGTCACCATCGGCTCCATCGAGAAATACATTACCGACGAGGCCCTCAAGCAGGGCTGGCGCCCCGACCTCTCGCAGGTGACCGACACCGGCAAGCGCGTAGCCATCGTGGGTGCCGGACCGGCCGGTCTCGGTTGCGCCGACGTCCTGGTGCGCAACGGCGTCAAACCCGTGGTCTACGACCGCTACCAGGAAATCGGCGGCCTGCTGACCTTCGGCATCCCGCCGTTCAAGCTGGAAAAAGAGGTCATCAAGCGGCGCCGTGAGCTGATGGAGGAGATGGGGGTCGAATTCGTGCTCGGCACCGACATTGGTACCGACCTGCCCTTCCAGCAGCTGCTGGACGAATACGATGCCGTCTTCCTCGGCATGGGCACCTATACCTATATGAAAGGCGGCTTCCCGGGCGAGGATCTGCCCGGCGTGCACGAGGCGCTGCCGTACCTCATTTCCAACATAGACCGCCTGCTGGGCCTTGAAGCCCATCCGGAAGACTTCATCGACATGCGCGGTCAGCGCGTGGTGGTCCTGGGTGGCGGCGACACCGCGATGGACTGCAACCGCACCGCCATTCGCCAGCATGCCGCGAGCGTCACCTGCGCCTATCGCCGCGACGAAGAAAACATGCCCGGATCGCGCCGCGAGGTCGCCAACGCCAAGGAAGAAGGCGTGAAGTTCCTCTTCAACCGCCAGCCCGTGGAGATCGTCGGCGACGGCCGCGTGGAGGGCGTCAAGGTCATCACCACCCAATTGGGCGAGCCCGACGAGCGCGGCCGCCGACGCCCCGAGCCGGTTCCCGGTTCGGAGGAAATCATCCCGGCCGACCGGGTGGTCATCGCCTTCGGTTTTCGTCCCAGCCCGGCCGCCTGGCTTGCCGAGTTCGATATCGACACCCACCCCGACGGCCGCATCAAGGCTGCGCCGAACAAGGATGCCAGCTATCAGTCGACTAATCCCAAGGTGTTCGCCGGCGGCGACATGGTGCGCGGCTCCGATCTGGTGGTGACCGCCGTGTTCGAAGGCCGCCAGGCCGCCGAAGGCATCCTGAACCACCTCGGCGTCTGATCCCCACCCCGCGCCATGAGTGAACTCCGGAACGATCGGTTTCTGCGCGCCCTGCTGCGCGAACCGGTCGACCGTACCCCCGTGTGGATCATGCGACAGGCCGGACGCTACCTGCCCGAATATCGGGCCACCCGCGCCCGGGCCGGAAGCTTCCTGAATCTGTGCAAGACACCGGAGCTGGCCTGCGAGGTCACGCTGCAGCCGCTGGAGCGCTTCCCGCTGGATGCCGCCATCCTGTTCTCGGACATCCTCACCATCCCAGACGCCATGGGCCTCGGCCTGTACTTTGCCGAGGGCGAAGGCCCGCGGTTCGAGCATCCCGTGCGTACGCGCAAGGAGATCGAGGCGCTGTGCGTACCCGACCCGGAACAGGAACTGGGTTACGTAATCGATGCCGTGCGCCTGATCCGGCAGGAATTGGATGGCCGGGTACCGCTGATCGGCTTTTCCGGCAGCCCATGGACGCTGGCCACCTATATGGTCGAAGGCGGTTCCAGTCGCGAATTCGCGCGTATCAAAGGCCTGCTGTACGACGACCCCGACACGCTGCATCGGCTGCTGGAAACCATCGCCGCCAGCGTCGTCTCATACCTGACGGCCCAGATTCAGGCCGGCGCCCAGGCCGTCATGGTGTTCGATACCTGGGGCGGCAACCTCACCCCGGAGGCCTACCGGGAATTCTCCCTGGCCTACATGCAGCGTATTGTCGAAGGCCTGCCCCGCTCACATGACAGCCGGCGCGTCCCGATCGTCCTGTTCACCAAGGGCGGCGGGCAATGGCTGGAGCACATGGCGCAGACCGGCTGCGATGCGTTGGGCCTGGACTGGACGACCAATATCGGCGATGCCCGTTCGCGCGTGGGCGACCAAGTTGCCCTGCAGGGCAATCTGGATCCCGCTGTGCTGTATGCCTCGCCCGCGCGAATCCGCGAGCAGGTAGGCAAGGTGTTGAATGATTTCGGGCACGGCAGCGGGCATGTCTTCAATCTGGGACACGGCATACATCCGCAGATCGACCCGGAGCACGTTGCGGCCCTGGTGGACGCGGTACACGAACTGAGCCGCCCCTTCCACGGCTGACCGTTCATTCGGTCAGCACATCTCCGATCAGAGCCTCCACCTCACGCCGGGCGGCGCGGCGCATCGGCCGCCCGTCCACCGGCGACAATGGCGCCTGCCGCAAACCGTCATAGGGGAAAATCACCGCCTCGATGCGGACGCCGTCCGCCGTAATGCTCACGCTGGGATAGCTTCTTTGACTCTCACCCAGACGAAACCGGCGCTCGCCGGTTTGATAGGGAATTCCCCGCTCCATCAGCGAAATCAACACCGCCTCATGACTGTCGCTGAACAAATGCAGGTTCACATCGGAATGCGGTGTCGCCGTGCCCTTGAGCACGGAACCGACCAGCCGGGGATTGAAGCTGTCGAACAACCGCATGGCGCGCAGTGCGGCCTGGCGCAGCCGGGTCTGCAGGGCCTCATGCGCCTGGCCTTGAAACAGCCGCTGCCGCTGCATCATGGCGGCCTCGATTTCGCTGTTGCTGGGCAGGTTTCGGCCGGCAGGAAATCCCAGACGCGACGCCGCCTTGCGCTTGGCGCTGGCGAAATCGCCGCTTTCCTCTTCCACGAGGATGCGCGCCGCTTCCTCGACCAATAGCGCGCGCTGGCGGGCGTCGATGCGTTTCATGATCGAATATTGCCACAAGACCGCGACCCGAACGGACAGGTCACGGCTATTGCCGCCACGCCGGCCGTACGGTGCCGGCCGGCATGGCCGAGTTCAAAAAAGCTGCTCGGGAATATCCGAGCGCTTGACCTGGTCGGTCTGCCCCTCCTCGCCCTTTTCCGCTCCGCGGTACGCGTACTTGGTGGGCGCGAGATTCGCGCGGAAGGTCTCGAAAATGGCGTGCTTGTCGTCGGAGTTGGCCAGCAAACCGGTTTCCGGATCGATCTTCACGGTCACCATGCCGTCCGGCTGCTTCATCGCATTCTCGGGCTTGCCCTTGAGCGCGGCACCCATGTATTCGATCCACATCGGCAGGGCGGCGTGCGCACCGGTTTCCCGGTTGCCCAGCGGGGCCAGCTTGTCGAAGCCGACCCAGACGGTCGTGACAAGATCCTTGTTATAACCGCTGAACCAGGCATCCTTCTGGTCATTGGTGGTCCCGGTCTTGCCGGACAGGTCAGTACGATGCAGCACCAGTGCCCGGCGCCCCGTTCCCTGCTTGATGACATCCTGCATCATGCTGACGATCTGATAGCAGACCGTGGCCTGTAAGACACGCGCAGCCGGTTTGACCGGTTGAGGACCCACGGCACGTTCGACCATGCCACTGTTGGAAATCTCGGTCTGAGGCAGCGGGTTCTGCCCCTGGCCCTCGGCAACCGGTTTCGCCTGACCGGACGGCGCATCACCGCCCTGATCGGCGGTCTGCGCCGCACCGGCATGCGTCTTCTCCCAGTCGGCCTGACGCGCGGCGTTTTGCGCGGCACAGGGCGGGTCGCAGGCTTCCGGGGGATTCGCCTGGAATACGACGTCGCCGTCGCCGTTCATGATCTTGTCGATGTAATAGGGCATCACCCGATAGCCGCCATTGGCAAATATCGCGTATGCACTGGCCAGACGGTAGGGCGTAACCGTCCCGCTGCCCAGGGCCAGGGAAAGGTCCTTGGGAAGGTGGGACATGTCGAACCCGAAGCGGCTCACATAGTCATGTGCGTAATCCACGCCAATGGCACGCAACAGTCGGATCGAGACCAGATTGCGCGAATGGACCAGCCCGACACGCAGACGGGTCGGGCCGAAGAAGTGGCCGCTGTAGTTTTCCGGGCGCCAGGTCTCCTCCAGGCTCTTGTCCTGGAACACCACCGGCGCATCATTGATGATGCTCGCGGGGGTATATCCCTTGGCCAGAGCTGCCGAATATATAAATGGCTTGAAATTCGAACCCGGCTGGCGCTCGGCCTGCAGGGCCCGGTTGAACTTGCTGTGATAGAAATCGAAGCCGCCGACCAAGGCCTGCACGGCGCCATCCACCGGGCGCAGGGAGACCAGGGCGCCGGACACATCGGGGACCTCGCGCAGCACCCATTCGTACGCATCCGCTTCCTTACCGTCGGCGGATTTGTCCTGCTGATCCGTGTTTTTCTGTTGCGCTGGATCGCGCTTGATGCGCATGACCCTGATCACGTCCCCCGCCTTGAGCACGTCGGTGACCTTCTTGGGCTCGGGACCCTGATGGTTCACGTCGATGTAGGGGCGCGCCCACGCCACCCCGTCCATGGTCAGCGTAACGGTCCGGTTTTCACCCAGATAGACCTCGGCATGATCGGCATCCACCTTGGTAACCACCCCCGCCATCAGGCCACCCACTACGGAGTACTTGCGCAGCAGCTCGTCCAGCCGAACCTGGTCCACCGGGTCACCGAGGTCGATATGCTCGATAGGTCCCCGATAGCCGTGCCGCATGTCGTAATCCATGAGGTCATCGCGCAATGCCTTGACCGCATCGGCCTGCAGATCGGACTTGAGCGTGGTGTAGACCTTGAAGCCGTCCGTATAGGCCCGGTCGCCATATCGCTGCACCATGTCGGCCCGCACCATCTCGCCGACATACGGCGCCGGCGCCTCGACGATGGGATCGTGCAGCTGAGCCGTGACCGCCGCCGCTACCGCCTGGTCATACTGGGGCTGGGTGATATAGCCCAGGGCGAGCATCCGGCCCAGCACGTAATTGCGGCGTTCCTTGGCCCGTTCCGGGTTGATAACCGGGTTGTAGCGTGAAGGGGCCTTGGGAAGGCCGGCGATCATGGCCATCTGGGCCAAATTCAGGTCCTGGACATTCACGCCGTAATACACGTGGGCGGCCGCACCCACGCCATAGGCACGATTGCCCAGGTAGATCTTGTTCAGATAAAGCTCGAGGATCTGCCCCTTGGTGAGCTCCTTTTCGATCTTCCAGGCCAGGAATACCTCACGCATCTTGCGCGTATAGGTCTTGCGACTGCTGAGGAAGAAGTTGCGGGCCACCTGCATGGTGATGGTGCTGGCCCCCTGGGATTTGGTGCCGGTCAGCACCAGATGAATGACGGCGCGCGCCATGCCCTGGAAATCCACCCCGGAATGCACGTAAAAGCGGGCGTCCTCCGCGGCGATAAAGGCATGCTGCAGACGCGGCGGAATCTTGTCCAGGGGAAGCGGGCTACGGCGCTTTTCCCCGTACTCCGCCATGAGCTTGCCGTCCGCGGTATAAATTCGTAACGGCACCTGCAACTGGACATCCTTCAACGCCTGCACGGAAGGGAGTCCGGGCGCCAGAATAATGTAGGCTGCGAGCAGTCCCGCAGCGCCGATGACGCCCATGCCGGCGAAGATGCCGAACAGCCAGAGAATAATTCGTGTGGATCGTTTCATGCGGTTCATCTATGAGCCAGAAGCCGCCATCCCAGTTGGCGGATGACAGCACCGTGAGTCGAGAGTTCCGAAAGGGAAGACAGCCGTTTCAGATTCTGCTAGATTTTCTATGGGGTTGGGGCTACTATTTCACGGAAATTATACCTAATATTCGCTAACCACCAGCCATAACAAGGGGAAATTCGTGCTTCCGTTTCTGCAAAAGAAAAAGCAGCCCCTGCTCGGGATCGACATCAGCTCTACGTCCGTAAAGCTGGTCGAACTGGGCCAGCAGGCTGGTGGCCGTTATCGGGTCGAGGCCTACAGTGTCGAGCCATTGCCCTCGAACGCCGTGGTGGAAAAGAACATCGCCGAAGTCGAAGCTGTCGGCGAAACCCTGCGCAAGGCCGTCAAAAAGGCGGGCACCCGGACCAAGGAATGCGCCCTCGCAGTGCCCTCCTCGGCCGTCATCACCAAGGTTATTACCATGCCGGCCGGTCTCAATGATATGGACATGGAAGGCCAGATCCGGCTGGAGGCTGATCAGTATATCCCCTATTCCCTCGAAGAGGTGAACCTCGACTTCGAGGTCATCGGCCCGACCCCCAACAACCCGGAGACGGTCGATGTGCTGCTTGCCGCCTCGCGCAGCGAAAACGTCGAAATGCGGGTCTCCGCCGCCCAATACGCCGGCCTGACCCCGAAGGTGGTGGACATCGAGGCCTACACCATCGAAAACACCTTCCCGCTCATCGACGGTGAAGTCACGGGCGAGGAAAAGAAGATCTTCGCCATCGTGGACGTCGGCGCAACCATGACAAGCATCAACGTCATCGAGGACGGCAAGCTCAGCTACACCCGCGAACAACCCTTCGGGGGCAAGCAGCTCACCGAGGAAATCATGCGCCGCTACGGTCTGTCCTACGAGGAGGCCGGCCTGGCCAAAAAGGAAGGCGGACTTCCCGACAACTACGGCCCCGAGGTTCTGGAACCTTTCAAGGAGACGATGGCCCAGCAGGTACACCGTTTTCTGCAGTTCTATTTTGCTGCCAGCCAGTATTCCGCCGTCGACCAGATCGTCCTGGCAGGCGGCTGTGCCGCGATCCCCGGCATCGACGAACTGATCGAAGAACGCATCGGGACTCAGACCACTATCGCCAATCCGTTTGGCCGGATGACGCATGCCTCACGCGTGACTCCGCAGCGCCTGAGCAACGATGCGCCGTCCCTGCTGATCGCATGCGGCCTGGCACTGAGGAGCTTTACCTGACATGGCGCATATCAACCTCCTTCCCTGGCGCGAAGAACTCCGCAAGGAAAAGCAGCGCGAATTCATTTCGATCGCCTTCTTCGC
>JARRKE010000006.1 GCA_037388465.1 Gammaproteobacteria bacterium | reverse complement strand
ATCTCCGGCGGCATGAACGCGCTGCGCCTGCCCGGCTTCTTCGAGAACCTAGGCCACGGCAACGTGATCAACACCGCCGGCGGCGGCTCCTACGGCCACATCGACTCGCCGGCCGACGGCGCCAAATCGCTGCGTCAGGCCTACGAGTGCTGGAAGGCCGGTGCCGACCCGATCGAATGGGCCAAGGAGCACCGCGAGTTCGCCCGCGCCTTCGAGTCCTTCCCGGGCGATGCCGACAAGCTGTTCCCCAGCTGGCGCGAAAAGCTGGGCGTCAAGGCCGCCTGAGCCTTATCGACGCACAGCTGCGTGCAAAAGGCCCCGCATCGCGGGGCCTTTTCTTTATCCAAAGAGCACAGGCAGCGGTCTTCAGCTGTAGCTTTGCAGGCTGCGCTGCAGAAACACCGGCGAGGAATCCGTGACCAACTCGAACCAGATCGGGAAATGATCCGACATCTGGTTCTTGCGCCAGGGCTGTTTGAAGTAGCTTTTCTGGTTGGCCGGATCATCCATGTCCTTGGCGCCCGTGTAGTTGGCCTTCATGTAGTTTTTGTAGATATTCTCCTCGCCGTTCTTGTAGACGTAATCGAACACGCGGAACACGCCGCCGTTCTCTCCGCCCTGTGGGGCCTGCCCTACCGAGAAGTACTCGCCGCGGGTCAGAAACATCCTGTCGTAGGCCTCGGTTTGCGAAGCGTTGGTATCCACGCCCACCAGACTCTCGACCTGCCGGTAGCCGGCCTGTCCGATCATGTCGATGGTCGGATCGTCCTTCGTCGCACCGGTGTAGAGATTGAAATCACCCACGAGGATGAGGTTGTCGCTCCACAAATGATTGTCAGCGCGTTTTTCCGCCAGCGCCTGCAGCAGCAACGACACCTCCTCACGCCGGTGGCTGATGTCGTCGGACTTGTCCCCCGGGTGCAGATGCAGATCGATCATGGCGAAGGTCTTCCAGCCCGCCGTGAAGCCGGTCATGTACGGCGTACGCTTGAGCTGCTTGACGGGTGAATGCTGGGTCAGCGCATCCCATAGCACGATCTCCCCGGCAAGGCCCGCGAGCTGGACACGTTTCCTGTTGAAGATGTAGCAGCTGCGCTCGGAATTGCCCGCGGCGCCCTCGGTGATGTCGTTGACGAGGTAGCCCCAATCCTCGCCCAGCAAACGCAGCACGATGTTAAGGTCATGCAGCGTCGACTTGATCTCCTGGACGGCAATCAGATCGAAGTAGGACAGGATTTCGGCGATATAAAAGTAGGATTCCGGCAGACGCTGATCGGTGTGGCCGAATTCCTTGATGTTCCAGCTCGCAACGATCAGGTTTTCATCGGCACGCCGGGGCGCGATGGCGCTGTCCAGCCCCTGCTTCAGCTCCAGCAGTTTCCCGATGGTGCGTTTCTTTTCCGCTTTGGACATGTGCGGGAACACCAGCTCGTAGTCCCGCTTTTTGAAATCATCCTCCGGCCGCAAGTCATTGTAGTACGGCATAACCCTCACCTCCCTGATGGTCGTCGGGCCATAGTTTCAGTACACAGGCGTGTCGAAATGATGAACCCGATGGATATCCTGCCTCCTAAAGATAGTCGAGCGCCGGCAAAACGGGAGGCTCAATCCAGGCTGCCTATCTTGCGGCGACCGTGCCTTGGAGTCCCTGAGGTCAAGCCGCTACTTCGTCCCGGGATGGTGCACCCTCATTCATGCCGCAAGCCGCACGCCGGGTCGCGAGCCGGGTGATCTGCGGCAGCGGGCGCAGGTACCGTGACGGCAGATGCAGGCGCACCGGTTCACCCGGTGCCGGCACAGGCATATCCCAGGGCCGCTGTACATGCAATGCGGTGCCGTCCTGCAGACGGCAGAGCACGTCGCGCACGGCCCCTAGCTCGGTGATGCGCTCGATATGCGCAGGCAGGCCGCCGGCCTCTTGCACCAGCTGCACATGCTCGGGGCGAATGCCAAGCCAGGCGGTGTCCACCTCGGGTTCGCCGTCGAGCTCCAGCATGCCCCAGGCACCGCCGACACGCCGTCCTTCGATCACATGCACCGGCAGCAGGTTGCGCCAGCCCAGCACCTCGGCCACGGCGTGGCTGCCGGGGTCGGCCAGCACCTCGGCGGTCGCGCCGAAACGCGCCAGATGACCGTCCACCAGCACGCCCACCCGGTCGGCCACGTAACGCGCATCGTCAAGATCATGTGTGACGAGCACCACCGGGCACTGGAGTGCGGACACGGTGTCGAGCAGTTCCTGACGCAGGTGATCGCGCAGGGCACGATCCACGGCGGAGAAGGGTTCGTCCAGCAGCAGCACGTCGGGCTCGGGCGCGAGGGCACGGGCCAGGGCGACGCGCTGGCGCTGCCCGCCGGAAAGCTGGTGCGGATAACGCTGCGCATAACGTTCGAGATGCAGCCGCTCCAGCCACCGGTTCACGCGCTCGTCACGCCCCGGCCGGGACAGGCCGTAGCCCACGTTCCCTGCCACGGTGCGGTGCGCGAACAGCGCATAGTCCTGAAACACGAACCCGACCCGGCGGCGTTGCGGCGGCAGGTGCACGCGATTGGCGGCGTCGCACCACACGGTGTCGCCGTGCCGGATGCAACCGGCCTGCGGACGTTCCAGGCCGGCGATCATGCGCAGCACCGTGCTCTTGCCGCTGCCGGACGGGCCGAGCAGTGCGGTCACGCCGCGGGACGGCAGACTGTGATCGAAGCGCAGATAAAAATCGCCGCGCCGGTGATCGACATTGACGTGCAGCATGTTCATGCCGTCGCCGCCTTCGCATGCCAGCGGCGGTTCACGCCGTACACCACGAACAGCACCGCGAACGAAAGAATCAGCAAGCCGATGGAAAGCTGCTCTGCGGCTGCGTAATCCATCGCCTCCACGTGTTCGAAAATGGCGATGGACACCACCTGGGTGCGACCGGGAATGTTGCCGCCCACCATCAGCACCACGCCGAACTCGCCCATGGTGTGGGCGAAACCGAGCACGATGGCGGTGAGCAGGCCGCGTCGCGCCTGCGGCAGCACCACGGTGAGAAAGGATCTGGACCGCGAGGCGCCCAAGGTCCAGGAGGCCTCGATGGCGTAACGATCCAGGCCTTCGAAGGCGGCCTGCAGGGGCTGCACCACAAAGGGCAGCGAATAAACACAGGAGGCAACCACCAGCCCGGCGAAGCTGAAGGCCAACGGCTGCCCCGTCAACGCCTGCCATGGTGCGCCCAGGGTACCGTTGGCACCCAGCAGAATAAGCAGATAAAACCCGAGCACCGTCGGCGGCAGCACCAGCGGCAGGGCGGTGACCGCCTCCAGCGGCACCTTGAAGCGGCTGCGAGTATGGGCCAGCCACCAGGCCAGTGGCGTGCCCACCACCAGCAGCACGCTGGTGGTGAGCACGGCCAGCTGAATGGTCAGCCAAACCGGTTGCAGGTCCAGCCCATCCATGACCTCACTCCGTCCCGTAACCGAAGCGCTTGATCACCACCGCGCCGGCATCGCTCTTCAGGTAGGCGATCAGCGCGTGGGCTGCGGTGTTGTCCTTGCCGCGTACAAGCAGCACGGCCTGCTGGCGGATCGGCGTGTACAAAGCCTGCGGCACGATCCAGCTCGAACCGCCACCCGTTTTCATGACCTGCGACAGCGCCACGAAACCGAGCTCCGCGTTGTCGGTGGCGACGAACTGGTGGGTCTGGGCGATACTCTCGCCACGCACGATGCGGGGCTGCAGACTGTCCCAGAGTTTGAGGTGTTCAAGCACCTGCCGGGCCGCCGCACCGTAAGGGGCGGTCCTGGGATTGGCGATGGCCAGGCGCGCGAACTTGCCGTGCTTCAGCACCTCGCCCTTGTCATCCACCACCCCCGGCTTGGGGCTCCACAGCACCAGCTTGCCGACGGCGTAGGTGAAACGGCTGCGCGCCACGGCCGTGCCCGCCGATTCCAGCGCCTTCGGTCGGCGCTCGCCGAAGCTCAGCACCACGTGGTGTCCGCTGCTTTTTTCGAAGGCCGCGGCGATCTCCTTCATGGCGGCGGTGAAGTTGGCCGCCACGGCGACGCGCACCTCGCCCGCCCGCGCCTGACCGACACCGATCAGGGCTGCAATAAATACGAACGATTTGATCCACTTGTCGAGCTTCATCTGCATCTTCTCCCAACGGTTTCAGTTAACACCCAGAATCACGTGCGACGCCTTGAACAGCGCGCACGCGCGTACACCTTCCTCGAGCCCCAGCGCATCCGCGCTTTCCGTCGTGATGGTGGCGGTGAGGGTCTTGCCGCCATCCAGCTCCAGCGTCACCTCGGCGTTCACCGGTCCGCACACCAGACGCGTGACCGTGCCGCACAGGCGGTTACGGGCGGTGGTATTGAAGCCGTCGTCGGCGGTGGCGAGGATCACGAAGCTCGACTTCACCAGGGCGTAGACGTCCCGCCCCGGTTGCAGCCCCAGGGCATCGACGCTTTCGCGCGTCACCGTCGCGACCAGACGGTCGACGGTATCCAGGGCCAGGGTCACCTCGGCGTTGACCGGCCCGGTCTTCACTTCCAGGACCCTGCCCTGCCACTGATTGCGGGCGCTGGTGCGCATGGCGAATCTCCTCATCAGTGCCTGCAGCCTGTCCCAGTCACCGAATTCGGCGTTGAGGCCGTCGAGCAGGCGGGCGTACTCGTGTTCCATGGCGCGAAACGCCGCCACCAGTTGCCGGCCGTAGCCGGTCAGCTCCGTGCTGCCGCCGTGCCGCCCGCCCGGGGTGCGGTGGGTCAGCGGCGCGTCGGCCAGGTTGTTCATATCGGCCACGGCATCCCAGGCGGCGCGATAGCTCATGCCCAGCGTCTTGGCCGCGGCGGAGATAGACCCGTGCTCACCGATGTGCTCGAGCAGCCGCAGGCGTTCGCTGCCGAACAGTCGCCGGCCTTCCTGCGTCACCCACAGCGCGCCCATCAGTTGTGTTTCCGCTTGTGCCATCCGGCCTCCGTAGCGTTATGCAATTCGTCTGCATATCGGTCCGCAAAAAAACGCGAACCTGCTAAAACCTCTTCAGCAAAGCGCGTGCCAGGTCACAACTCGTTGAAAATTAAATAATTATTGAACTGGCGGCCGCCACGTTCCATGTGGCAAATACGACAATGGCGGGAATGCGACAGGATTCTCCGGAGGGAGGATTAGCCGAGAATGACGCGATAGGCCTGCTGCAGGAGCTGCAACTCGACCGGTGGCAGGGTGCGGGCCTCGGTGAGGGTGATGAAGCCGGCGCCGATGCGTTCGGCCTCGGCGAAAGGCGGATCGATGCCTGTAAAGCGCACCAGGTGAACCGGCAGCGGCCCGTCCGGCGTATCCAGCCAGGCGCGGAACTCGATGTCGTGCTCCAGCCCGTCGTCGGGCAGGTCCATCCAGTCGCGCAGCCGCGACAGCACCAGAGTGGGATGCACCACCAGCTTGGTATCCGGCTCGCCCTCGCCCAATTCCACCAGGGTGGGCAGCGTACCGAGCGCGCACACGCCGCCGTAGGGCAGACGCATAAACCGGGTCAGCGCGCTGGTGGACTGCTTGTGATAGAGAATCGCGCGGGCGTGTGTGGCGGCGTCGCTCACATCGCCACTCCGCTGCCGTGGCGCGCGTCCCACAGACGCTTGAACTGCGAATCCAGTTCCGACAACTCGCGGTCCAGGCGCAGCAGTTCCTCGGCCCTGGGGAAGGTGCCGCGGCCCGGCGCGGTGTACCAGGCCTCCATCTCGTGCTTCAGGCGCTCGCGGTAACCGACCAGGTCGGAGATGGTCGAGCGCACCCAGTTCATCTCGCCCTGCCCCAGATCCACCACGTGATAGGCGAGTCCGGTACCAAAGATGCGCGTACCGCCGCCTTCGGCGACAGTGCGGCGCAGCGAGGTCTCGTCGACGATCCGGGTGCCGGCGAGAAAATCCACGCCGAACTCCCGCAGCTCGCGCAGCCAGGGCACGGTCGGGCCCATGAGCACCAGGTTGGCGTCGCGGGCCAGCGCCGCCAGGCGCGGGAAGGTCTTGTTGGGAATGGAGCTGCCGGTGACGAACACCCATTCGGCTTCGGGCAGCACGTACTCGCAGGCCGGATCCGGCAGGTCGCCCGCGCCCGGGTAGCGTTCCAGTATGGTGAGATCCAGCACGCCCGCGTAACGTTCGATGCCCGGATAACGGCCGACCACCGCCACGCGTTTGCCGCGCAGGCGCGGCAGGAAATATTCAAACACCGCCAGGTTGGGCGGCGCATCGTTATCCAGTGCGACGGCATGCCGGGCCAGTTCAGCAGGACAACCGATGCCGGCGTTGATGGCCGCCATGCCCACCGCGGCCTGATGCGGATCCCAGGCGCGTATCCAGGACTGCAGATCGCGCAGCGTGTTGTCCGCCAGGCTGCCGGCCCACGGCAGGGTACGCACGCTGGTGGCCGGGCTCATGGCCAGACCGGTACCGTCAGCCGTATGGCACAGGGTCCAGGCCACGCCGAACAGGACTTCCTCGATGCGCGCGTCGGATGCGGCGCAGTCCTGCAACAGGTCGTAGATTTCCCATGCGTTGCTCATCTCGCTTACCCCACTATCGGCAACAGGCGTGCCTCGGACTTGATGCTGTCGTTGCGGCCCCAGGCCGTGACCGACTCCACGAACCAGCGTGCATCGCGCGGGTGAGGACGCACCACGTCGTACTCCGCCCAGAAACTGCCGTCCGCGTGAAACAGCAGATGGCCGTTGCGTCTGCCTTTGTCGTCATGCCAGTCGCACAGCAGACTGTCGCGGCCGCTGGCGGCATCGCGCTGCAGTGAAAAATGCGCGGCCTCGAAGGTGGGCACCTGTACCTGACCTTGGGCAAAACCGAGCTTGTGGGCTTCCCGCTCCAGGGCCGCGCATATCTCTTCGGCCCGCGCACGCGCGGCCTGTACCCGGGCTTCAAGCGAGTTAAGCGACAGCATCGGTCATCTCGCGCAATCCCGCGGCCAGTTCGCGCAGCACCGAACCGCCCACCTGGTCCTGCGGGTCGAGTTCCGCCAGCTTGTCGAGGATCGCCTCGCCACCCGCGAAATCCATCCGCCGCATGCGGATGAAGCCCAGCGCCTTGAGGCTGTACAGGTAAACCCGTGCGGGGCCGTCGCACTGCGACCAGTCCGTCGAGGTGTGCGTCAGCTGCCGCCAGTCGGTGTCGAAGCCGCCCTGCCCCGCCGCGCGCGTAAGCGCATCGCGCGCCACGGACTCCGCTTCCTCCAGACGCAGCTTGTAGAAATAGAACTTGTACAGCGCGATGTAGACTTCCAGCTGCTCGGGATTCATGCGCTGCGCCTCCCGGAGCAGACTCTCGGCCCGCTCGGTGTCGTCGTAGGCATTGACCGCCTGCTGCAACAGCGCATTCACCGGCACCGGGATGTTCTGCCCGAACAGGATCTGCTCCTTGGGAAACAGCAACTGGTTACACATGGTTCAAACCCGCATTTCTCGCCGGGATCGCGGGAGCCGGCGCAGGATTCGTGTTCGCAGGCGCCGCTCTGGAGCGAAAGTCGTAGCCGTGGCTACGGCTTGAGTGAAGAGCAAGCCTGCGGACGCGAAGACAAGCCAGAACCGCGATAGGCAATGAAGATTGTCATCGTATTGTTCCGAACAACACATAAGCTCACAAAAATCCCATGTCATACATCTGTCCTCCGCCGCCCGGTGGGGAATGCGGGTTTAGCCCCAGACGTCTTGCGGCACCTTCAGCCGCTCAACGGGCACACCGCCCAGCAGATGCTCTTCGAAGATGACCGCCACGTCCTCCTTGCCGACGTTGCCGTACATCACCCCTTCGGGATAGACCAGCACGTTGGCGCCGTAGCCGCAGGGCCCCATGCAGCCGGTGTTGGTGACCGCCACCTTATCGAAGCAGCTGCGTTTCTGGAGCTGGTCCAGAAACGCGTCCAGTACGTCCATGCAGCCGCGCTCGCCGCAGGAACCGCGCGGATGACCGGGCGGACGACGCTGGGCGCAGACGAAGACATGTTTTTCGGGTTTAGGCATAACGCGTTTCCGTCATGTAATAAGCAATGCGGCTCACGCCACCAGGGGCTGCGCCGCGTGGGTATGACAGTCCTTCGGACACACCTTGGAGCAGGCCTCGCAGCCGATGCAGTCCATCGGATTGGCCAGGCTCATGACCATGGAGGTGTCGTCCGAAAAACCGTCATCGTAGTCGTCATCCTCGTCTTCGATCTCGCGCTCCACGAGTTCGAAAACCTCGCGCGAGCAGACCTTGAAGCAGCGGCCGCAACCGATGCAGTTCTCCTGATTCAGCTCGATGACGAAGGCGGGCGTCCAGGCGGTGCCGCCGCGGGTGATACCGGTGATCTGTTCTGCTGCCATGATGTCCCCCTACTGGCCGGCCTTGGCCTGCTCCAAACGCTCGCTGGCTTCCTTCCAGGCCTTGCATGCGTCGTAAGTGGACTGCGCCAGGCCGTGGATCTCGTCGAAGGCGGCGGGCAGGCGGTCCTCCACCAGGTCGTGCAGCTGCGAGGCCCACTCGCTGGCCACCCGCTTGGCCTTTTTCACATCCTTTTCCAGTACCTTGAGCTCTTCCTCGTTCATGAATGCCTCCCCCGTTTTCAGAGCCCGGCGACCATCGGATATTCGCCGACGATTTCCAGCGCCACCGACAGCAGCTTGTCCGCTTCGTCCTTCATCTTGGACAGGCTCGGGAAACCGAAGCGGTGTATGTCGCGCAGGGTCTTGTCCATCACCACCAGCTTGCCGACGGTGATCACGGCGCGGCCGAAACCCTCGTGGGTGAGGTTGATCATGGGCACCGCCATGAGTCCGCATTCCTTCTCGATCAGCGAGGAGATGGCGTTGTAGAAGGCCTTGACCCGCGACATCGTGATCTCGTCCGGATCGCCCACCACCGGGATCTCCTGCTTGCGCTCCTTGGTGAGCACGAAGGGGTCGAGGATCTGCAGGGTGTCCCAGTCCTCATAGGTGCCGTAGGTGTCGATGGCGCGCATCTGCTTGACCATCTCCTTGATGAAGTCCGACTCCAGGATCGGGTCCTGGGGATCGATGACGACGGCGGCCTCACTCATAACGTTTACTCCTCTCAGTTCGTAGTCGTTGCTTGATTACTCGTCCCAGCCCTCCGACTCCATGGCGTCGAAACGTCCGGCGTCAGGCTGGGTTTGACGTTCGATGGCCTTCGCCAGCCAGGCGGACGGGCCTTCCCTCAGCTGCTCCTGCAGCGAATACAGCAAGCCGGCGATCTCCGCGCCGGGCGTCACCTTCACCGGCTGGATGCCGTGGGTGAGCAACTGGCGCACCGCGGAGGCGCCCACCGCCTGGCAGAACACGGCGGCGCAGTCCTTCAGGGACTCGATCTTGACGGCCAGCTTGTCCTCGTTGCCGTCCTGCGCCAGCTTGCCGAACTGGGAAGCCTCCAGCAGGCTGGTGCGCTCCGGATTGACGGCGTACAGGGCGAAGCTCTGCGCGGAACCGAAGTGCTGGTCCACGTGCTTCATGTCCGAGGTGGCGAAGGCGACCTGCACCGAAACCTCGGCGCCTCCGTCCCGTCCGTCGCCGTCGACGATACGCATGCGGCGTTCAACCCCCATGGCTTACTCACCTCCTGCGGCGCGTGCCGGCTTTTGTGCGTAAATGGAGTGATAGGGCTGGATGGCGTGGTGGTCGCTTTCCAGCATCATGTTGGCCAGATCGAACAGCAGCTGACGCGAACCGCGATAGCCGATCCAGGTGCGCTGGTAACCGCCCACCAGGTCGTACTGCGGGAACCCGGCGCGCAGCAGCGGCAGGCCGAGGCGCCTGGCCGACTCCGCGGCATGCGAGTTGCCGATCACCAGTTCGGCCTCGTGCTCGCGCGCCAGGTGTTCCAGATCCTCGAGATCGCCCAGCTTGACGCTCGCGGCGGGCACGCGCCCCAGCACCGGCGCCCGCGACGGCGCCACGGCGGCCACCAGTTCGGCGCCCATGCCGGCGAGCAATTCGCCGAAACCCTGCAGCAGGTCCGGGTCGGCGGCCATGGCCACGCGCACTTGGCCTAGCATGAAATGGGTGTCCAGCATCGCGTCCTGCAACTGGGCGCGCTGGCGCAGCAGGCGATCGGGCACCGGATTGCCGCTTACCTGGGTCAGGGTCGAGACCAGCACGTCCACGGCGTCCAGTCCCATGAGATGATCGAAGCGGTAGTCCGGCACGCCGGTGCGGCTGTGCAGCAGGTCGGCGGCCTTGTCTAGCGACGCGCCGATCACCAGGGTGGCCGCGGCCTCACCCAGGGTGGCCAGTTCGGAGACCGGCGTGCCGCCGGTGGTCAGCGGGCTGAACTGCTCCTCGCCCAGATGGCCGTCCATGGATTCGGAAATATCCGGCACCACCACCGGCCGCAGGCCGAAGGCCTCGATCATGTCCTTGAGCGCCTCGATGTCGCCGGGGGTGAGCGCCGCGCCGGCCAGCACGTTCACCTGACGTCGGCGGGTACCGGGCCGGGTATTCGCGATGGCGGCCTCGGGCACCATCACGTCGATCATGGCCTGCACCGCGGCGGCATAGCCGCTTTCCAGGCAGCCGGTGAAATCCGGTGTGGTCACCGGCACCACCGCCACCTCGGCGAACTCGGGATAACGCGTGCGGAAGTTGCGTACGGCGCCGGCCACGTCGGCGCCCTGGGTCTCGGACAGGCCCGTGGTGGGCAGGCCGACCACGGCGGGCTTCATCTTTTCGCACACCGTCTTCAGGCCCTCGACAATGTTGTCGTCGGCGCCCATGACGCTGCTGACCTGATCCATGGCCGTGGTCTGCAAAGGAATCGGCTCACGGAAGTGGCGCACGAAAAACACCTTGCCGAAGGCGGTGCAGCCCTGCGAGCCGTGCAGCATGGGAATGGACTTGTACAGGCCCAGAAAGGCCAGTGCCGCACCGACCGGCTGGCTTGCCTTCAGCGGACTGACTGACAGGGCCTTGTTACGTTTGACGATCTCGGCCATGGCTCAGGCCTCCGCCGTTGCGGGAACGGCCGGCGTCGCCGCCCCGGCTTCGGCCTGCGCAACGGCCCATGGCGCGGGACGGCGTACCGCCTCCCACACCGGGCTTTCCAGAGTCAGGGCGAGCTGGCGCACCAGTTCCAGCATGCCCTGGTAGCCGGCGTAGCCGAACTCGCGTTCCTGGTTGATATCCAGAAACGGCAGGCGCGCCTTGAGCGCGGTGTACATGTTGCGTCCGCCGGCGATGAGAATGTCGGCGCGGTATTCGCGCACGATCTGCAGCAGCGCCTTGGGGCTGCCGTCCTCGATCATCTTGGCGTCCTCACCCATCAGTTCGCGGATGCGCGCCTTGTCCTCTTCGGTGGATTTCTTGGTGCCGGTGGCGACCACTTCCATGCCGAGGTCCTGCAGGGCGGAGATCACCGACCAGGACTTCACCCCGCCGGTGTAGAGCAGCACGCGCTTGCCGCGCAGGCGTTCGCGCCAGGGCTCGAGCTCGGCGTGGATGCGCGCCTCCTCGCGGGCGATGAGCGCTTCGGTACGCGCGCTGAGATCCGGATCGTCGATGATGCGCGCGAAATCGCGCAGCGCCTGCGAGGTGTCGGTAATGCCGTAGAAGCTGCCTTCGAACCACCGCGTGCCGTAGCCTTCCTGCAGCTTGCGCGCCACGTTGATCATGGCCTTGGAGCACACCATCATGTTCACTTCGGCGCGGTGCATGGTCTGCACTTCGCGATAACGCGCATCGCCCGACAGGGTGCACAGCACGCGCAGGCCGAGTTCGTCGAGCAGCGGCAGCACATGCCAGAATTCGCCGGCGATGTTGTATTCGCCGATCAGGTTGACGTCGTGCACAGTGAGCGTTTCCGGCCTGGGCACAGGCGGCAGCGCATCGGGCTCGCGCGAGCCCACCACGTACTTGACCATGGCCTCGCCAGCGATGCGGTTGCCCAGGTTCTTGGTGCCGTAGAAACCGGCCGCGTCCACGGGCACCACGGGCACACCCCAGCGCTCCTCGGCGGCCTTGCACACCGCCTCGATGTCGTCCCCTACCAGCGCCGGCACGCAGGTGTTGTAGACGAACACCGCTGCGGGGCCGTGGTCCTCCACCGCCTGCTTGATGGAATGGAACAGGCGCTTCTCGCCGCGCCCCATGATCACGTCCTGCTCGGTGAGGTCGGTGGTGAAACCCAGACGGTACAGATCCGGGCCGGAGGAACGGGTGCCACGGTTGTCCCAGGAGCTGCCGGCACAGGCGATGGGGCCGTGCACGATATGGGCGACGTCGGCGATGGGCAACAACGCGATCTGCGCACCGTCGAAGGCGCACCCGCCGGCGGTGGCGCCGGGCTTGGGCTTGGCGCAGCCGGACTTGGACTTCTTGTTGTGGGCGCAGGCCGGCTCGTCCAGCAGTTCCGCGATGTCTTTCGATTTCATGTCCGCTCCCCGTGCACAGGTTCCTGTCACAGGAGAGATTGCAAGCCGCGTGCCACGATCATTATTATCGTTAAATCAATAAGTTAAGTGAAGCGCGCTATGTAGGGAATGCGACAAGCGTCGTTTGCGACGCCGCAGATACGACAAGACTCAGATGGATTTGGCGGCGGCCTGAATCAGGCGCTCGCGGGCCGCGGAACGCACCTCGGGTTCGGGGTCGTTCAGCACCGCCGTCAGGTCTGGCAGGGCGGCGCGCTCCACCGCCGCGAGGCGTACGATCCAGTCCGGATCGTCGAGCAGGGACGCGGCGGCCTCAGGTCCGATGCGGCCGGCGACGATGCGCCGGATCTCGGGTTCCGGATCGTCGGCCATGAAGATCAGGCTGACCCCGGGCAGGCGTTGGGCCACCACCTGGCGCACCTGGCGGTCGGGATCGCGAATCATGCGAAACAGGCGTCCCGCCGGCAGGCGGCGCGCCACATAGGTCCGCACCAGGTAGTCGTCGTCCTGCACCATGCATTCGAGTTGATCCGCCGGCAGCCGGTCGGCGACGGTGATACGCACCTCACGGTCCGAATCGCCGGCGAGCCTGTCGAGCAGTGCGACCGGCAGGCGGTAGGCGACGGCGCGCCGCACCGCCTCGTCCGGATCGTCGACCAGCTCGGCGATACGGTCCTGCGGCGCATAGCGCACGGCGATGGCGCGCCGCTCCCAGAAGGCGTCATGCAGATAACCGGCGGCGAGGTCGGGATTGGCGCGAAAGAAGCGGTCGATCTGCCGACCGCTGTCCACCGTCACGCAGGCATCGCCCGGCCGGCACAACTGCCGCGACAGCAGCACGCCCTGATAGGCGCAGCCGTTGCAGTCGGCCCGGGGCGTACGGTCGGGAAGGGATGACGGGTCCGGCGGAACGGTATCCATGAGAGGGTCCGGACAGTCAGTCTTCATCCTCGTCTACACAATAGGCCAGCACCAGACCGGTGGCGGTACCGTAGTCGCCGGTAAGCTGCAGGCAGTGCTCGCGACCGTCGACGAGGTAGACGTTGAAACCGGACCGCGCCGTCACCGGACTGCCGGTGACGATGTCGTCGTCGGAACAATAGGTGAAGTGAATATCCGGATAGGCCGCGCGCAGCGCGGATACGGCGGATTCATCCAGGCCCTGGCCGGCCAGGCCGTCGGCGATTCCCTCCACCTGTTCCGGCGTGATCATCCCGCCTCCCCGGAGGCGAAACGCACCCGCTGCTCGGCCGGGATGCCGATGATCTTCGCCAGCCACGGCGGCGGCGTGCCGGCCATCACCGACTGCAGCTCGGTCAGCACCTCGATGGCGTTGCCGCCTTCGGCCAGCTTGATGGGATGGATGCCGGCGCGCACGATCTTGGCCGCGGCGGGACCGCCCACCGACTGCATGTAGGCCACGTGGCAGTCGCCGATCAAACCGGCACGGAATGCGTTCCTGTCGTCGGCGGTTTCGGCCTCGTCGGTCGCGCGCACGTCGATCAGACGCACTTCATCCGGGCTGACCTGATAGACCATGAAGTACGGGCAGGAACCGAAGTGGCCGTCAACGTTCTCGCCGCCGCCCGAGGCAACGGCAACCCGGATCGAGCCGGGCATGTCGCCCTCGCTGTAGGGTCGGGTGGCCGGCAGGTCCGGGCCGGCGACCTCCTCGCCCCACAGGTAACGCACCGCCAGCTTCAGATACTCCATGCCGATGCCGGTGTCTTCCCCGTCCTCTTCGCCGTCCAGGCTGGCGAAACCGGTTTTCAGGTGCGTCACCGTAATCTTGGACAACCGCTGTTCCGTCAGCGGCTGTCCAATCTTGTCATTGAGCACCTGTACCAGACGCCGCGCATCGACGCCCGGCAGCACTTTGGCCGCCAGACCGATACGCAACGCCACCTCACGTGTTAACGGCTGGGCACTCATGACGCCACCTCAGGAAGCCAGCGGCAGAATGCAGTTGTCGATGGGGCAGAGCTCGACGCACTTGGGAGTGTCGAAATCGCCTTCGCACTCGGTGCAGCTGGCGGCGTCGATCTCGAACACGATCTTGCCTTCGCTGATCGAGTTGGTCGGGCACTCCGGCTCACAGTCACCGCATGAAATGCATTCGTCAGCTACGATGTACATGGCCATGATTGATACTCCTATGTTCGTTACTCAAAGACGCTTGGCGCGCAAAGTGACCGGCAGTCGCGGAGCCTCGTCGAGCAGTTCCAGCTCGTAGCGGGAACCGTCTGCAAGCTCCACCTCGCCGCCCCACTTCTCGGGGCTGTCGTGCTCCAGGGAGACCACGGCCTCCTCCAGATCCTTCTTGGCGACGTAGAAGCTCAGGGCGCCGGTCTCATCACGTCGGATCATCACTTTCGGCATCTTGGGTCTCCTCTCGGACCACTTGGGCGCGGGCGGCAATCCGCCCGCGCCCGATCGATCAGCGAATCAGATCGTAGTTGTAGTCCGTGGTACCCATACCGCGGGTTTCCTCGTCCAGTCGTTCGAGGACAGCGTTGACCAGGATCTTGAGGACATGCATGGCGCCCTCGTAACCCAGGGTCGTATCCCGGTGCAGGTGATGACGATCGAAGATCGGGAAGCCGATGCGGATCAACGGCACCTCGAACTCCTTGCCCTTGGTGATGGTGTCACGCTGGATGAACTTGCCGTACGAGTTGCCGATCATGAAGTCCGGCTTGTCGGTGAACACCAGCGAACGCATGTGCCACAGGTCCTTGCCGATGTGGACCGTGGAGTTCTGCCCGTAGGGCGAGTCCTCCAGGATCTTGTCCATGGCCTTCTTCCAACGCTTGTTGGCGTTGTTGCACAGGATGTGCACCGGTTCGGCGCCGAGCTCCAGCAGGAACTTGGTCATGCCCATGACGAAGTCCGGGTCGCCCCACAGCGCGTAACGCTTGCCGTGCAGCCAGGCATGGGAGTCGGTCATCATGTCCACCAGACGGCCGCGTTCCTTCTCCAGCGAGGCAGCGATGGGCTTGCCGGTAAGTTCGGAGACCTTCATCAGGAACTGGTCGGTCCATTCCAGACCCATGGGGATCTCGAGCTTGGCCGCTTCGTGCTGCCAGGTGTTCTTGACGAACTTGGTGGATTTGTCGGACTGCCACGGTTGCAGGAACATCGTGTCGATGGCGTTGGGCGCGTCCTTGATCTCGTCCAGGGTGGTGCCGCCCGCATACATGCGGTATTCGCCGTCGGCCGGCGTGTCGAGCACCTCCTCGGGATCGGAGAGCATGGTGTAGTTCACGTCCATCTCGGACAGCATGCGCTTGATCACCCGGAAGTTGCCCAGGTAGGTCTCGAAGCCCGGCACGATGTTGAGCTTGCCGTTGCTGCCGACCTCCTTGCCCTCCATGTAGTTGAGGGTGAAGTAGCGCATGATGCCTTCCATCATGTTGTCCCAGCCGGTGACATGGCTGCCGACGAACGACGGGGTGTGCGCGAACGGCGTGGGATAGTCTTCCGGCACGCTGCCGGCCTTCTTGGCGTTACCGATGAAGGCGTTGAGGTCGTCGCCGATCACCTCGGCCATGCAGGTGGTGCTCACCGCGATCATCTCGGGCTTGTACAGCGCCTTGGCGTTTTCCAGGCCGGCGAACATGTTCTTCTGGCCGCCGAACACCGCCGCGTCTTCCGTCATGGAGTCGGACACGCAGGAGATCGGCTCCTTGAAGTGGCGGTTGAAGTAGGTGCGGAAGTACGCCACGCAGCCCTGGCTGCCGTGCACGTAAGGCATGGTCTTTTCGAAACCCAGGGCGCAGAGCACCGCACCCAGCGGCTGGCAGGCCTTGGCCGGATTGACGGTCAATGCCTCGCGCTGGAAGTTCAGCTCTTGGTATTCCTTGGTGGTCGTCCACTCGAAGACCTCGCGGATCTTGTCCTGCGGATGACACTCCTCGTACTGCTCTTTCTTGCGGGCCAGGTTCTCCTTGTAATCCTCGTCACGGAACAAGGGATAACTTGGCTTGATGTTCTCGACTTCCTGACTCATGGTAACCTCCTGCCGCGCCACTAATCCGTGGACTGACGGTCTATGGGTTCAATGAATAAAACGGTTTTTCGTTTGCCGTTTCGCGGGCCGGGCGTCTGAGCTCGGCCCGACCCGCGATTGATCACGCTCCGGCAGCCGCCTGCTGACCCTCTTCCTCCTCGGCGGCCTTTTTCCAGGGCGCCTGGATGGCATTCCAACAAGGATTGTTCAGGGTCATGTCCATGTCGCGGGCGAAGATGGCGAAGCCGTCGTAGCCGTGGTACGGACCCGAGTAATCCCAGGAGTGCATCTGACGGAAGGGGATGCCCATCTTCTGGAAGATGTACTTCTCCTTGATGCCCGAACCGATCAGGTCCGGCTTCACGCGTTTGACGAATTCCTCGAACTCGTAACCCGTGACGTCGTCGTACAGGAGCGTGGCATTGCCCATTTCCTTGACGGTGCGGTCGTAGTCGTCGTTGTGACCGAACTCGTAGCCGGTACCGACCACTTCCATGCCCAGGTCCTCGTAGGCGCCGATGGTGTGGCGCGGACGCAGACCGCCGACGTACAGCATGACCCGCTTGCCTTCCAGGCGCGGGCGATACTTGGCGATTACCGCCTCGTACTCGGCCTGGTACTTCTCGATCACGCGCTCGGCGCCTTCCTTGATCTTGTCGTCGAAGAACGAGGCGATCTTGCGCAGGCTCTCGGCGATCTTGGTCGGACCGAAGAAGTTGTATTCCATCCACGGAATGCCGTACTTCTCTTCCATGTGGCGCGAGATGTAGTTCATGGAGCGATAGCAGTGCACCAGGTTGAGCTTGACCTTGGGGGTCAGCTCGATCTCGGACAGCGTACCGTCGCCGGACCACTGGGCGACCACGCGCAGCCCCATCTCTTCGAGCAGGGTGCGGGAGGCCCAGGCGTCACCACCGATGTTGTAGTCACCGATAACCGCCACGTCGTAAGGCGTGCTCTCGAAGCTGTCGTCTTCGTCGCGTGCACCCAGCACCCAGTCACGGACCGAGTCGTTGGCGATGTGATGCCCCAGGGACTGAGACACGCCGCGGAATCCTTCGCAGCGAACAGGAACCACGGTCTTGCCGATTTCCTTGTTCTTTTTCTTCGCCACCGCCTCGATGTCGTCGCCGATCAGACCGATCGGGCATTCCGACTGGATGGTGACGCCCTTGTTCAGCGGGAAGAGCTGGTCGATCTCGGTGATCATCTTGTCCAGTTTCTTGTCGCCGCCGAACACGATGTCCTTCTCCTGGAAGTCCGAGGTGAAGTTCATGGTGACGAAGGTGTTCACACCGGTGGTGCCGATGTAATAGTTACGGCGTCCGGCGCGGCTGTACTGCCCGCAGCCGACGGGGCCGTGAGAGATGTGGATCATGTCCTTCACGGGACCCCACACCACACCCTTGGAGCCGGCGTAGGCACAACCACGGATGGTCATCACGCCGGGCAGGGATTTCTTGTTGGAGGTGATGCACTTCTTGGACTGTTCCACGGACTGGTCGTTGACGGCCAGGTGTTTGGCGCGGTCCTTTTTCGCCTCCTCGGGATAGACCTCGAGCACCTCCTGAATGAGGGCTTCGGTCTCTTCTCTGGTCATTGCTGCCATCTTCGTATCTCCTGTTTTCGCCGCCACCAATCTGTGGACGGAGCGTTAAACAAGTCGAATGTCGGAGTGGGCCGGCGACCCTGCCGCGCACGGCGGGACCGCCGGTCCGACTTCCAGGTCAGGCCGGCGCGCCGGCGGCAACCTCGTCCGCCGCAGTCTTGCCGACGATGCTCGCGTCCTCTTCCTCCATGATGCCGAACTCCATGAGCAGGTCTTCGAGTTCGTCCATGGTCAGCGGCGTCGGGATCACAAGCTTCTTGTTGTCGATGATCTTGTTCGCCAGGGCTCGGTACTCGTCGGCCTGCTGGGCCTTCGGGTCGTACTCGATCACGGTCATGCGACGGATCTCGGCGCGCTGCACCACGTTGTCGCGAGGCACGAAGTGGATCATGTGGGTACCCAGCTTGGCGGCCAGGGCCTCGATCAGTTCGTCCTCACGATCGGTGTTGCGGCTGTTGCAGATCAGACCGGCCAGACGCACACCACCGGAGTTGGCGTACTTCACGATGCCCTTGGAGATGTTGTTGGCGGCGTACATGGCCATCATCTCGCCCGAGCAGACGATGTAGATTTCCTGGGCCTTGTTCTCGCGGATGGGCATGGCGAAACCGCCGCACACCACGTCGCCGAGCACGTCATAGAAGACGAAGTCCAGGTCCTCGTCGTAGGCACCCTCTTCCTCGAGGAAGTTGATGGCGGTGATCACACCGCGGCCGGCGCAGCCCACGCCGGGTTCAGGGCCACCGGACTCGACGCACTTGACGTCGGCGTAGCCCATCTTGAGCACGTCCTCGAGCTCCAGATCCTCGACGCTGCCCGCCTCGGCGGCCAGGTGCATGATGGTGTTCTGGGCCTTGGAGTGCAGCATCAGGCGGGTGGAATCGGCCTTGGGATCGCAGCCGACGATCATCACCTTCTTGCCTGCCTCGGCGAGCGCGGCCACCAGGTTCTGCGTGGTGGTGGATTTGCCGATACCGCCCTTGCCGTAGATTGCACATTGACGTAAAGCCATGTCGATCTCCTCTCAATGGGATAATGGGTTGAGGTCAACCCCGTTTGAGCAAGGAGCGTGCCACCATCGAAACATTGCCATAACGGCATGTTTTAACTATATTTTTTAACAGAGATGCCCCGCCGGGAACTTGGTCGCATCTACGACAAACACGGCATTGCTGTACGGATGACTACATGACCGCACCCCGTTTCGAACGCCCGCCAGCGCCCACACTTCCCGCCGATGCGCGGCTGCCCATCAACCACTGCAACCTGCCGGCCCAGGTCCTCGGCAGTCTCACCTTTCAGCACCACCCGGCACGACTGAGCATCGATGGCATCGCCGAGCTGCACCGCGACCTGTTCGAACAATTGGATGCTTTGCCCGAACCGGCGCCGCGTGCGCAGCACTACATGGACTACATGACGGTGCATTTTCGTCTCGAGGCGCTGGAAGACGCGGGGCTGACGCCGGACACCGGCCATGCACGACCAAAGGCGAACTACCTGCGCATCCTGCGCGGCTGGATGTTCGACTCGGAGGGGCGCGAAGGCGCGGTACTGAAAGGCTGGGTGGAATCGCGCTTCGGTCTGCTGGCGCGTTATCACCGCGGCCCGCTGGGTCGCGACGTCGGAGACAACGATACGCATTACCTGCAGGAACGCGCGCTGGGCACCTACAACACCAACGCCCTGGAAACTCAACTCGACCTGCTCTACACCTATTGCCAGTACGAACTTGCGCGCCAACAGCCCGAACGCCGCTGGGTCGCGCTTTACCGCGGCACCAACGACATCGGCGAACACGACTGGCTGAGCCGCAGCACGAGCGGCGGCGTGGTGCTGCTGAACAACCTCAACTCTTTCACCGCCGACCCGGAACGGGCGGACGAATTCGGCGACACCGTAATCAATGTGCGGGTGCCGCTGGCCAAGGTGTTCTACTACGCCGGCCTGCTGCCCGGCATCCTCGGCGGGGAGGACGAACACCTGGTGCTCGGCGGGCTGTACGAGATCGAGCCGGTCTGAATGCCGTTTGTCGCGTTTGCGACAGACAATGCCTTGCCCGTGTTCGACAACCACCCCGGCCACCGCACGCAATCACGCGGTTTTACGGTTATTCATACCCTGGACCGGTTCTTGCACGCGCTTCACATATCCACTGTGAAGGAGCATGCCTCATGTCCCAAGCTCAACTGACCGAATTGATCCAGGGTGTACGCGCGGGTCGCATCGTCCCCTACCTCGGCGCGGGCGCGCTGAACGGCGCACGCAACGACGCCGGAGATCCCGTACCCGCCGACAGCGACAGCCTGATCCTGGCCATGAACAAGGGCAAGCCCATGGCGCCGCGACTGATGTACGAATTCCCGCGCGCCGCCATGCACCTGGAACTCAAGGCGGGGCGCAACTACGTCACCCGCTTTTTCACCGACCTTTACGAAAAACAGACATGGAGCCGCTCGGCCGTGCACACATGGCTGGCCGGCATCAAGCCGCCGTACGTGATCGACATCAACCGCGACACGCAGCTGCAGGACACCTATGCCGATACGCCCCACACCCTGGTCGTGGGCGTCGCGCGCATCGGCGGCACTGAATATCGCTTCAAGCTGTTTCAGTGGGATGGCAATGCCTACCACGAGATAAAACTGGATGCCGTCGACACCAGCCTGCCGGTGCTGTTCAAACCCATGGGCACGCCGCGGCCGGAACCCAACTTCATCGCCTCCGATGCCGATTACGTGGATTACATCACCGAGCTGATGGGCGGCTTTGCGATCCCTTCGTTTCTCAAGTCCTATCGCCAGGCGAAACAGTATCTGTTCATCGGTCTGCGCCTGACCCGCGATACGGAACGCATGGTCATGGCGGACATCACCTACGATGCCGGCGAGCCGCGCGGTTGGGCGCTGATCCCGGAACCCACCGCCAAGGAGCGGCGTTACTGCGCCCGCCAGGGTATCGAAATCATCGAGGCCGGCGCGGACGCGCTGCTGCGTGCAGACGGCGCCGAGGAACTGGCCGAACTCGCCGCCGATGCGACGCTGGTGGGTTGCTGACGCGCCATCGGGTTACAGACAGTAAAAAAATGCCGCCGGGCCGTACGCCGGCGGCGTTTTCGCGCGCCGGTAAATCCGTACGGTTTATTTCAATAGCTGCTGGCGGCCAGCCCGACCAATGCCGCGGCCTGGCCACGGCAGGCACGCTCGATGTCCGGCACGAGTTTTGTCAGCCAGACCCGCGGAATGGCGTCGGGCCCGTACAGGGCGCCCGCGATCATGCCGGCGATGGCGCCGGTGGTATCGGCGTCGCCGCCGCGGTTGACCACATCGATCAGGCAACTTTGAAAGTCGTCGGTATCGAACAGGGCCTGCAACACCGCCTGCAGGGTTTCGACGATGTAGCCGCTGGGATTGTCCCGCCGCCGGCCGCGAAAGGCGAACAGCGGAAACGCCTCCACCAACCCCGCCGCCGGCCCGTGCAGCAACTGGCGCTTGTCCGCGCCCGTCAATGCCGACTGCACCATGGCCACCACCGTTTCGCTGGCGGCATCCGACAACGGGTTGTTATGGGTTACGTGCGCCTGGGCACGCACGGCCACGCGTACCGTCTCCCGTGATCGCCCCAGCGTGGCGAGCGCCACGGGCAGCACGCGCATGCAGGCGCCGTTGCCGGCATCGTGCTCGCTCGGTAGCGTTTCGGTGTTGCCGGTATGTCGATAATGGACGATGCCGCGGCGCACCGTGTTGCCGATATCCACCGGCTTGGCGGCCATCCAGTCGCTGAACGCCTCGGCGGCGGCCGCGGCATCCACGCCACCTGTCGCGAGAATGGATTTTCCCAACGCGAGCGCCATGGTGGTGTCGTCGGTGACCTGGCCGGGTTTCAGTCCCAGCCAGCCGCCGCCGCGGATACGATCATGCGTGCCGTACTGCACACGGATCTCGGTGGGCGTCATGAACTCCACGGTCGCACCCAGGGCATCACCCACCGCCAGTCCGAGATAGGCACCGAGCGCGCGTGCCTGAACCGCCTTGTCCGCGCTTTCAGTCCTCGGGGCCGAAACAGGCATGGTAGTCCGGGCACACCTCGCAGGATGGCGAACGGCAGGTGTAGATGCCTTCCTGCACGCAGAGCTGTTTATATAAAAACTTTTTCCACTTCATGTCCCGGTCGTTGCGCGCCGCCAGCGCCGGGAAATTGTTGCGCATCAGCTCGGTGAGATCGGTACGCGCCCACAGCCCGAGGTCCTGCCACAGATGGTCTCCGCCCATGCAGGCGGCGGTGACGATGTCGGCGATCCAACGTTCTGACTCGTCGCTGCCGGCGCAGTTAACAAGCAGCAAGCGCCGCAGCTCGCCGCGTTCCTCTTCGCGCTGCGGGTCGGGTTTGTGCGTATCGTGTTGCGGGGTGGACCAGCACGCACCCGGGAAATGCCGGTCGATCATGTGCGCGTGATCCGCCGCAGACAGGCCCAACCGCAACGGCAGCGCACCGTGCCCCTGAGCATTGCTGGCCAGCATGCAGGCGAGTGCATCGTCGTTGGCCCGGCCTTGCGCAAAGGACATCAGGTAGGCGTGGGCGGCGTGCACCGCATCGGTATCGCTCATGGCCCGGTTCATGGCGCCTCCTGTCCACCGCACGCCACATGCTTGGCGGTGGAAAACCGTGGGCAGGTTTCCAAATCCCCGTCGTTTGCCATGTCCAGACCAAGCCATGCCTTCACCTGTTCAGGTTCGAAGCCGACCCGTGTCTCACCGCCCTTTTCCATGAGCGGACGGCGAATCAGCAACGGCTCCCGTACCATCAGCGCCAACGCATGGTCCGGCTCCAGGTCTTCGGGCCTAACCTCGCCCGAGCGCACGCGCGGCGCGCTCGTGTTGAACCATTCGGCGACGGGCAGGCCGGCGAAAAACCGTTGCAGACGCGCCGGCGTCCACACCTCGTCGAGCAGATCTCGCACCACTACTTGATGCCCCATCTCCACCAGCAACCGGTGCTGGCGGCTGTTGTTCACGCAGCCTGGCTTGGCATAGAAGACGACGACGGCCATCGCGCGTCAGGCGTTCGGTTGCGCATCCGACCGGTTGCCGGCGATCCGCCTGGCGGCCGCGGCCCGTACCTCCATGTCGTAGACCAGATAGGCGCTGTGGCGGCGCCACACGCGGCGCGGCACCCGGCCCAGTTCGACCGGAACCATCTCGTCACAATCGTTCACCAACGACACGCAGCGCACCAGGGTCCTGCGCCCACCGTTCATCAGACGCGCCCAGGCGGAACCCGCCGCATCATGCAGTCGCGGCCAGAGGCGCAGTTCGGGGACGAACGCCACTTCCGGCGCGTGCGGCTGCGACATCGAAACGCTGAACTTTGCCATGATGATTCCTCCGGTCGATCAATGGGCCTGCAGTTCGGCCATGGCCTCGGCCATGCGCTCGGGCGGGATGCCCGTCAGGGAGCCGGGCGGATTCAGCGCCTCGTCCAGGGCATCGAGGATCGCGCCCTCGATGGGACAGATGCTGGCGCACTGGGCGTCGGCAAACTCGCCCTCGCACTCCGTGCATTTCTTGGCGTCGATCAGAAAATGCGGCTTCGCCTCATAGATGGCCTGGTTGGGACACAGCGGTTCGCAGGCCCAACAGTTCACACAACTCTCGATAATTTTCAGTGCCATAACCGGGTACTCCTTCAGGCAGTCGCCTGCGTCTCCTGGTCATCCGTCTTCGCATCCAGCTTGCCCATCTCGAGCATTTCGCTGTAGACGGCCATCACCGCGTCCTCGATAGGCTCCATAGCATGCTCGCCGTTGGGTTGGATGCCGGCCTCTTCCAGCATCTCCCAGGGCTCGTAGCCGATCTTGGCGCACAGCACCGCCTCGCAGCCCTCGAGGGTATTGATGATGCCGCCGAGCACCGACTCGCCGTCGCCGCAGGTATCGCCGCCGCTGCAGTACAGGTCGACCTTGCGATGACCGATGAAGCGCACGCCTTCGGCCGATGCCTCGTACACCAGGAATTCACGCGCATGGCCGAAATGCTGGTTGATGACGCCGCCGCCGGTGGTGGCCACCGCCATCAGCACGGGGCGCGGCTTGCTGCCGCCGCCCAGGGATTCCAGCGGCACCAGCGCGGGGGCCTGGGGCTTCGCCTGCTTGGCCGCCAGTTCCTGTTCGATGGCGGCGTGCACCTGGGCGCGCTTTTCCATCGCGGCGGTGTAGTCGATCTCCATATCCTCGATCTTGTCCATGGTGAATTCGGCACCGCGATCCTCGCCCAGCAGACCGACGGCGTCGGCGCGGCACTGGCGGCAGTGGCGCATCATGTTCATGTCGCCGGCGCAGTCGTCCTGCAGGGCCTGCAGTTCGGAGGACTTGGGACCGCGCTGACCCATGACGCCGTAGAAGGTGCCGTGCTCCGCCTCGGCGATCAGCGGCATGACGTTGTGCAGGAAGGCGCCCTTCTGCTTGACGATCCGGCTGACCTCCTTGAGATGCTCGTCGTTGACGCCGGGGATCATCACCGAGTTGACCTTCACCAGGATGCCGCGCTCGACCAGCATCTCCAGGCCTTTCTGCTGCTGCTCGATGAGGATCTTGGCGCCCTTCTTGCCCTTGATGCGGCGATTGTTCCAGAAGATCCACGGATAGATCTTGGCGCCCACCTCGGGGTCCACGCAGTTGATGGTGATGGTGACGTGATCGATGTTGTGCTTGGCCAGCTCGTCGACGGACGCGGGCAGGGCCAGGCCGTTGGTGGACACGCACAGCTTGATGTCGGGTGCCTGCTCGGACAGCGCGCGGAAGGTCGCGAAGGTGCGCTCCGGGTTGGCCAGCGGATCGCCGGGGCCGGCAATGCCCAGCACGGTCATCTGGGGAATGTTGGCGGCCACCGCCATGGTCTTCTTCACCGCCTGATCGGGCGTCAGCAGCTCGGACACCACGCCGGGACGCGATTCGTTGGCGCAGTCGTACTTGCGGTTGCAGTAGTGGCACTGGATGTTGCAGGCCGGCGCCACCGCCACGTGCATGCGGGCGAAGTAGTGATGCGCCTCTTCGGAATAACAGGGATGGTTGTGAACCTTTTCCCGGATGTCTTCCGGCAGGTGAGACAGCTGATCGTCGGTGCTGCCGCAGGATCCTGCGGAACAACCGCCCTTGGGTGCCTCGGGTTCAGCCTGGCCAAGCACTTTCAGTTCCATGTCCGCTCCTCAAGTCTCTGTCCGGTCTTCGTGGGGAAGCCATGCATGTTGCTTGATAGAGACATGTGCAAGCGCCGTGCCTGATTTGGAAAATCCTTTTATTTCATAACGATAGGTGGTTTTTGGCGTAGCTGAAACACGGCTTTGTCGCGAACGCCACAGCCCGGGAACGGGCGCTTGTGGCGAAGCCGACAGGGGGATCAGATGCGGCGCACGGTGATGTTGAGGGTCTGGATGCGGTAGGCGATCTGACGCGGCGTCATGCCCAGCAGCCGGGCGGCCTTGGCCTGCACCCACCCCGCCTGCTCCAGGGCGGCGATGATGCGCTCGCGCTCGTCGAGGTCGGGGTCCTGCAGGTCCACCGGCGCCGCGGGGGCACCGGCCGCCGCAGGCGCCGGACTCACCCCTTCCTTGATGCCGCTCTGGATCACGGCGTCACGGTCGATGACCCCGTCGCCGCTCATGATCGCCGCGCGCTCCAGGGTGTTTTCCAGCTCCCGCACATTGCCGGGCCAGTCGTGGCGCATGAGCAGGCGGATGGCGCTGTCCGTCAGCGACAATTCACGCCCCTGCTGGCGACCCAGCTTGCCTACCAGGAAAGCGGCCAGTTCCGGAATGTCCTCGATGCGCTCGTGCAGCGAGGGCATGTAGACGGGCATGACGTTGAGCCGGTAATAAAGGTCTTCGCGGAAGCTGCCCGCCTCCACCTCCGACTCCAGGTCGCGGTTGGTGGCGGCGATGATGCGCACGTCGACCTTGAGCGTGCGCGTGCCGCCCACGCGCTCGAACTCGCCCTCCTGCAGCACGCGCAGCAGCTTGGCCTGGAAGGCCGCCGATATCTCGCCGATCTCGTCCAGGAACAGGGTGCCGCCGTCCGCCTGCTCGAAGCGCCCCTTGCGCTGGGTGGTGGCGCCGGTGAAGGCGCCCTTTTCGTGTCCGAACAGTTCCGACTCCAGCAGGTTGTCCGGCAGCGCCGCGCAGTTGAGCTTGACGAAGGAACCGCTGGCGCGCGGCGAGTTGTAATGGATGGCGTTGGCGATGAGCTCCTTGCCGGTGCCGGATTCGCCACGGATCAGCACGGTGGTGTTCCATTTGGCCACCTGCCGCACCTGCTCGAAGACCTTGCGCATGCCGGGGGTGTGGCCGACGATGTTGTCGAAACCGTATTCCCCGCGCATCTCGCGGCGCAGCCGATCGCGCTCGTCGGTGAGGTCGCGGCGCTCGCGCTCCACCTCCCAGGACAGGCGCACGCTTTGCGCGGCAAGATTGGCGACCATCTCCAGAAAGCGTGCCCGCTCCCCCAGCAGCGCCGTGTCGCCCGACTGCGGCTGCGCGGCCAGCACGCCCACCGGCTTGCCCTCGCCGACCCGGATCGGCACGCCGATAAAGGGCAGCTGTGAATCGTACAGGCCCAGGCGGTCGAGGAAACGGGACTCGTCGGCGATGCGTTTGACGACCACCGTATCGCCCAGTTCGAGAATGCCGCCGACGACACCCTCGCCGGGGCGGTAGCGCACGTTGCCGGCCCGTTCGGGGTCGTCGCTGTGCACCGCGCTGACCAGCAACTCGCCGCTGTCCGGGTCGAGCAGGGTCACCATGCCGCGCTGCATGCCGGCGTGCTCGTGCAGCACCTCCAGCACGGCGTGCAGGGTCTCGTGCAGGTCGAGCGAACGACTCAGCACCCGGCTGACCTGAAACAAGGCCTCGAGTTCGCTTTCCAGCAATCGTGAACGGTCGTTCAATGCAGCGTCCCTTCGCTCCAAAGTCGTGGCGGTCATCGCCTCACTTCTGCCTCAGCGGGAACCGCACGCGGAAGCGACATCCTTCGGTATAGGTCGGATCGATCTCGATCGTCCCCGAGTGCTCGTTCACCACTTCCTGCACCATGGGCAAGCCCATTCCGGCCCTGCGCCCGGCCGCGCCCTTGGTGGTAAAGAAAGGCTCGAAAACCTTGAGGCGCTGCGCCTCGGGAATGCCCGGGCCCGTATCCTCGATGGTGACGATCAGGGATTGATCGGCCGCCTCCGTGCGCAGGCGCAACTCGCGCGCCCCGCCACGAACGCCGGCCATGGCGTCGATGGCGTTGTCCACCAGTTGCTTGAACAGACTGCGCAGGCGGTTCTCGTAGCCCAGCAACGGTGGCAGCACCGGTTCGGGTATCCAGTCCACCACCACGCCCAGCGCCAGCAGCCGTTCGGTGCACAGCCCCAGCACCTCGCGCAGCAGCTGATTGACGTTGACCGGTTCGAACGCCTCGCTCGGCGCCTCGGGCATGGAATCGCGCAGCGTCTGCAGCGCCGCACGCCCGTCGGCCAGGGCCTGCCTGAGCACGTCGAGCAGGGCACCGTTCTCGTCCGCGCCGTTGGTGCGGCGTTCCAGCATCGCGGCGGCGGCGTTGACCATGTTGATCGGCCCCTGCAGCTGGAATACGGCGCCGGCCAGGGTCTCGCGCATGCCCTGAACCAGTTCCTCCTCGGCCATCAGGGCGCGCAGCGCACTCATGCGCATCTGTTCCTGACCATGCTTGACGGCGGTGATGTCATTGGCCACCAGCAGCAGGTAGGTCTGCTTGCGCGCCTCGAAGAAATTGTCGGCGCTGGCGTCGCTTTCGCGGAACCACGTGCCGGAGCAGGAGAACCAGCGCGTGGGTGCGCCCCTGCCCGGCTCGAAGCTGATCTCCTGGCCGGAAAAGCCCTTGCCGCTTTGCCGCGCCTGCTCGAACGACGGGCCGAGGGACTCGCGCAGGGCGGCCACGAACTGCGCCGCCGGTTCCTGGCCGTGCATGTCCGCCTTCAGCACCTTGTAGGCCATGTTGTCCAGCACCACCCGCCCCGAATCGTCGAGCAGCGCCACCACCACGGGGGCGGCGTCCACCACCGACTCGATCAGCGCCTTCTGGTTGTGGACCTGCTGTTCCAGGCGATGCACCTCGGTCACGTCGCGGTGCATGCCCAGGTAATGGGTGGTGCGGCCGGTGCCGTCCAGCACCGGCGCGATGGTGAGTTCCGCCAGATAGCGTTCGCCGGTCTTGCGCCGGTTCACCAGCAGCCCGGACCAGGGCTTGCGCTGAAGCAGGCGCCCCCACATGGTCTCGTAAACGATGCGCGGGGTGACCTTGTCGGACAGAATGGACTCGTTCTGGCCGATGACGTCCTCGGGATCGTAGCCGGTCACCCGGCTGAACTGGGGATTGGCATACAGGATCTTGGCCTTGGCGTCGGTAATGGAAATGGCCACCGCCGACTGCTCCACCACCTCGTAGAACAGGCGCGGCGGCAACAGGCCACGGCCATCCCATACCATCTCGCCGAATGCCTCGATGATGGCCTCGGGCGTACCCTCGGGGGGCGAGGCGAGAAACGCCTTGAACACCTCCGAAAAACTGTCTGCCGGTGTCGACCCACCGCGCTTCCCCATAAAACCTCCAACTGCCCTAGCCCCGTGTAACGTACAAGTCCTTACAAGTTCTGTGCCTACCGACCGAAACCCGCTCTGGCGGGGATAAGGACGTTGTGTTTTGTAGTATTTACGACAAATTGCCCGGAATGTCAGTGGCGGCGTATTCAATCCGACAGACGGCATTACGCACCACATTGGTGCGCTCGCCGTGAAATAGCCGCCGCGCCAGCACCTGCCGGTTTTTCAGCGCTTTTCCCCAGTCGTGGCACGGTTGATGCAAATCCTCTGGCAGGAGAGGTGACGCATACATGACACAGTACTTGGTGATGCTGCTGGCGACGGCCCTGGTCAACAACGTCGTCCTGGTGAAGTTCCTGGGCCTGTGCCCCTTCATGGGGGTGTCGAACAAGATCGACACGGCCTTGAGCATGGGCTTGGCCACCACCTTCGTGCTGACCATGGCGTCGGTGGCCAGCTGGATTCTCGAACACTACGTGCTGGAACCCCTCGACATCGGTTATCTGCGCATCCTGTCCTTCATCCTCGTCATCGCCGCGGTGGTCCAGTTCACCGAAATGGTCATCCGCAAGACGAGCCCCATGCTCTACCAGCTGCTGGGCATCTTTCTGCCCCTGATCACCACCAACTGCGCGGTGCTGGGCGTGGCCCTGCTGACCGTGCAGGACAAGTACTCGTTCATGCAGAGCGTGATCTACGGCTTCGGCTCGGCACTGGGTTTCACGATCGTCATGGTCATTTTCGCCGGGATGCGTCAACGCCTCGCGCTGGCCAACGTGCCGGCGGCGTTTGCGGGCGCCCCCATCGCCTTCATCGTCGCCGGCCTGCTGTCGTTGGCCTTCATGGGCTTCGCCGGCCTGGTGCACTGAATCAGGAGGATTAAAGAGATGTTTTCAGCCATCGCCGCTCTTACCATCCTTGGCCTGGTGCTCGGCTACGCGCTCGGGCTGGCCTCCCACTACCTCAAGGTGGAGGCGAATCCGCTGGTCGAGGAAATCGAGGCCATGCTGCCCGGCTCCCAGTGCGGCCAGTGCGGGTTCCCGGGTTGCACCGGTGCCGCCCAGGCGCTGGCGAACGGCGAAGCGCCGGTGACGCTGTGCCCCCCGGGCGGCCGTTCGCTGGCCGAATCCCTGGCCGCCAAGCTGGGCGTTGAGGCCGACCTTTCCGGCATGAGCGACGGCCCGCCCCAGCTGGCGCGGGTCAGCGAGGGTACCTGTATCGGCTGCACGCGCTGCTTCAAGGTCTGCCCCACCGACGCCATCGTCGGCGCACCCAAGCAGATCCACGTGGTGATTCAGCGGGCGTGCACGGCCTGCGGCAAATGCGTCGAGGTCTGCCCCACCGAATGCCTGCAGTTGCAGCCCGTCGCTGCCACGCTGCAGACTTGGCGCTGGCCGAAACCCGCGCTGGCCGCCTGAGTCGACCGCCATGTTGCGCCTGCGTCGTCTGCGCTTTCGCGGCGGGGTCCACCCCGAAGGCCACAAACAGTCCACGACCGACCGCGAGATCGAACCGCTGCCGCTGCCGGCGCGCCTGTACCTGCCGGTGCAGCAGCATATCGGGGCGCCTGCCGAACCGCTGGTCAAACCCGGCGACTACGTGCTCAAGGGCCAGCTCCTGGCACGCAGCGCGGGGGCGGTTTCGGCGCCGGTGCACGCGTCCACGTCCGGCACCGTGGTCGCCATCGAGCCGTTCACCGCACCGCACCCGTCCGGCCTGCCGGTACGTACCGTCATCCTGGAACCGGACGGCGAGGAGCGCTGGGCGGAGCGCAGCTACGACAGCGACGCCTTTGCCATGACGCCGGAGGAGATCGCGGCGCGTGTCGGTGCCGCCGGCATCGTCGGCATGGGCGGCGCCGCCTTTCCCGCAGCGGTAAAACTCAACCTGGGCAGCCGCAACACCGTACACACCCTGGTGATCAACGGCGGCGAGTGCGAACCCTATCTCACCTGCGACGACCGGCTGATGCAGGAACGTCCGCGGGAGATCATCGACGGCGTGCGCATCATGATGCGCGCACTGCATGCGCACACCGCGCGCATCGCCATCGAAGACAACAAACCCTATGCGATCGCGGCCATGACCGCCGCCGCGGCCGCCTGCCCGGACGTGCACGTCACCGCCGTGCCCACCCGCTACCCCATGGGTTCGGAAAAGCAGATGATCCAGGCGCTGACCGGCCTGGAGGTGCCGGCCGGCAAGCTCAGCGCCGATGTCGGCATCGTGGTGCACAACGTCGCCACGGCCCACGCGGTCCGGAATGCCCTGCGCCGTGATCAGGCGCTGATCTCGCGCATCGTCACCGTCGGCGGCGGCGCGGTGGACACGCCACGCAACCTGGAGGTGCCGCTGGGCACTCTGGTCAGCGACCTGCTGGAAGCCTGCGGGCTGAAGGAAGAACCGGCCAGGCTGCTGGCTGGCGGGCCCATGATGGGCATGGTCCTGCCCCATGCGCAGGTGCCCGTGGTCAAGGGCACCAACGGCATCATTGCCCTGACCGCCAAAGAGATCAACGCGGGCGAGGTGCGCCCCTGTATCCGCTGCGCCCGCTGCGTGGCCGCCTGCCCCTGCGGTCTCATGCCCCTGGAGATGGCGTCCCGGGTGCGCAGCGGGGACATCGACGGCGCCGTGAGCTACGGGCTGGGCGACTGCATCTCCTGCGGTTCCTGCTCTTACGTCTGCCCCTCGAACATTCCGCTGGTGCAGTACTTCAACTTCGCCAAGGGTGCCCTCGCGAACCAGCGTGAGGAACAGCGCAAGACCGAGGAAACCCGCCGCCTGGCGGCCGAGCGCAACGCCCGCCTGGAAGCGGCCAAGCAGCAAAAGGCGAACCAGCAGCGCCGGCGCAGCGAAGCTGCCGAATCCACGGAGTCCGGTTAATGGCGCAGACCGAAGTCATCGGCGGACCGCACGTCCGCGCACCCAGCAGCGTGCCCCGTACCATGGCCCTGGTGCTGCTGGCCTCTTCGCCGGCGGCCGGCCTCGGCCTCTACCTGTTCGGCTGGCCGGCCCTGAATCTGCTAATGGTCACCATTGCCGCGGCGCTGCTCAGCGAGACCCTGTCCCTGTGGTTGATGGGCAAGCCGGTGCGCAGCTCGCTGTTCGACGGTTCCGCCCTGCTCACCGCCTGGCTGCTGGCCCTCACCCTGCCGCCCTGGGCGCCGTGGTGGATCGGCGCGCTGGGCGGCGCGTTCGCCATCCTCATCGGCAAGCAGGTGTTCGGCGGCATCGGGCAGAACCTGTTCAATCCCGCCATGCTGGCCCGGGTGGCGCTGCTGATCTCGTTTCCCCTGGAGATGACCACCTGGGCGCAGCCGCATCCGCTGTTCGCCGCCGACTCGCCTGACTTTCTCACCGCCCTGTCGATCACCTTCGGGACCGCACCGCATATCGACGGCATGACCAGCGCCACCGTGCTGGGCTATGTCAAAACCGGATTCACCCAGGGCCACACCCTGTCCCAATCCCTGACCGGGCACTTCGCGCCGACGGCGTCGCTGCTGGGCGACACCAACGGCAGCCTGGGCGAAACCTCCGCCCTGCTGGTCGTGCTCGGCGGGCTGGTGCTGCTCCAGCAGCGCATCATCACCTGGCAGATACCGCTGGCCATGCTCGCGGCCATCGCCGCACTGAGCGGTCTGTTCCACTGGATCGACCCGGAACGCTACGGCGGCGTACTGTTTCACCTGTTGTCGGGCGGCGCCCTGCTCGGCGCGTTCTTCATCGCCACCGATCCGGTGACCTCGCCCAGCAGCCCCCGCGGCCAGTTGCTGTTCGGCGCCGGCTGCGGCGCCCTGACCTGGGTCATCCGCACCTGGGGCGGTTATCCGGAGGGTGTGGCCTTCGCCGTGCTGCTCATGAATGCGGTCACGCCGCTCATCGACCACTACCTGCGCCCGCGCGTCTACGGACGCACCCGCCGCGGCGAACCGCTGCGGCCGCCGGCGCCCCGGAACGAGACGTCCGATGAGTGACGCGACGCAGCAGACCAAGCGGCCGTGGCGCGACCGGCTCGTCTTTCACGGCATCATGCTCGGCGCGGTGGCCCTGGTGGCCAGCGCCGCGCTGGTAATCGCCAACCGGATCACGGTCATGGAGATCCGCAACCGCCACGCCGAGGATATGCGCGCCTCGCTGCAGGAAGTGATCCCGGGCGATATCCACGACAACGACATGCTCGATAACACCGTGCATGTCGCCAACCCGCCGGGGCATCCGGTACGCGTCTTCCTGGCCACCAAGGACGGCAAAACCACCGCCGTCGCATTCCAGGTGATCGGCCAGGGTTACGGCGGACCCATCGACCTGATGCTGGGCGTCGACCGCGACGGCAAGCTCCTGGGCGTGCGCGTCATCTCCCTGTCGGAAACGCCCGGGCTGGGCGACAAGATCGAGCTCAGCAAGACCAAGTGGATTCTCAGTTTCGACGGCCTGTCCCTCGCCAATACCCCGGAGAAGGACTGGCACGTGAAAAAGGACGGCGGACGCTTCGACCAGTTCAGCGGCGCCACCATCACCCCGCGCGCCGTGGTCAAGGCGGTGCACGGCGGACTGGAATTCTTCGCCCGGCACCGGGATCAATTGCTGAACGGCGCCGCCAAGGCGCCTGAAAAAGGAGAAACCCCATGACCAGTTACCGACAGATCACGCGCGACGGCCTGTGGGACAAGAACGTCGTATTCGGTCAGATGCTGGCGCTTTGTCCCACGCTGGCGGTCACCAGCACCGCGACCAACGGACTGGGCATGGGGCTGGCCACCACGGCCGTACTGGTCGCCTCCGGTGCCGTGGTTTCCAGCTTCCGGCGCATCATCACCGACGAGATCCGCATCGCCGTGTTCGTGCTTCTGATCGCCGGCATCGTCACCCTGGTGGACATGGCCATGAACGCCTGGCTGCACGAACTGCACAAGGTGCTCGGCCTGTTCATCCCGCTCATCGTCACCAACTGCGCCATCCTGGGACGCGCGGAATCCTTCGCTTCGCGCAACAAGGTGCTGGCCTCGGCCGCCGACGGCCTGATGATGGGTCTCGGCTTCACCTTCGCGCTGGTCGTCCTCGGCGCGGTGCGCGAGATCCTCGGTTCCGGCACGCTGTTTTCCCACGCCGAAACCCTGTTGGGCAACAGCTTCGCATTCCTGGATATCACCGTGATCCCCGACTATCGGGGATTTCTGCTGCTGATCCTGCCGCCCGGCGGTTTTATCGTGCTGGGCTTTTTGCTGGCGGGCAAACGCATCCTGGATGCACGCCTGCAGCGCACGGCGGTGGCGAGCATCCCCGACGTGGAATCCCACTGCTCCACGAGCCAGGCCTGAGACAGCCATTCCGGCATAGGGTGATACCCATGGGTTTGAAGCGCTCAAGGAGACTTCCATGCAGGTAAGCATTGCCTATGGCGCTGCCGAACAACAGGTCTGGCTGCCGGTGGAGGTGCCCGAGGGCACCACGGTGGCGGAGGTGATCCAGCGCTCCGGCCTGCTCGAGCGCTTCCCGGAAATCGATCTCGACGCCCAGAAGGTGGGGATCTTCGGCAAGGTCGCCAAGCTGGACGCCGAGGTGAAACCCGGCGACCGGGTCGAGATCTACCGCCCCATCACCGCCGATCCAAAGACCACCCCGCGCCGCCGCACGCGCGACGAGAAAGACGCCGACTGAGCGCACACGGTCGTCACGGCCGTTCCGCGGCCAACAACGTCTCTTGATCGGGTGCGATACGCGCCTTGAATCCGCCCGCAATACCGCTTCCCGGACCGATATGCCACGGCCCGACGCCTCGATTCGCGGGGGTTGGGGAGAGGGAAAAAAGGTGGTGGCTATGCCCTGATTCGAACAGGGGACCCCATCATTATGAGTGATGTGCTCTAACCAGCTGAGCTACATAGCCACGCTGCTGAAGGGCGCGAAAGATACCGTAACCGCGCGCCAGCGTCAATTTGCACCCCGCCACCATGGGCCTAACAGGTTGTTGTTGTCGCTCAGGCGAGTGCGAGAGAAGGAAAAATCGGGCGAGGAAGCGCAGTTTACTTGATGTGTAAACGAGCATTTTGAGCCTGATTTTGACGCCCCATCGGGCCGCATGAGTAGACAAAAACAGCCTGTTAAACGTTGAACCGGAAGTGCACCACGTCACCCTCATGCATGACGTAGTCCTTGCCCTCCAGGCGCCAGCGCCCGGCATCCTTGGCGCCCTGTTCGCCACCGTGGGCGACGAAGTCCTCGTAGGCGATGACCTCGGCGCGGATGAAGCCCTTTTCGAAATCGGTATGGATGCGCCCGGCCGCCTGCGGCGCGGTCGCCCCCTGGCGGATGGTCCAGGCGCGCACCTCCTTCTTGCCGGCGGTGAAGAAGGTCTGCAGATGCAGCAGGTGGTAGCCCGCGCGGATCACGCGGTTCAGGCCCGGTTCATCCAGCCCCATGGATTCGAGGAACTCGCCCTTGTCGGCGTCGTCCAGTTCGCTGATCTCGGCCTCGATGGCGGCGCATACCGGCACCACTTCCGCGCCCTCCTCGGCGGCACGGGCGCGCACGGCATCCAGGTAGGGATTGTTCTCGAAACCGTCCTCGGCCACGTTGGCGATGTACATGAGCGGCTTGCGGGTGATGAGGTGCAGCTCGCGCAGCAGCGGCGCCTGTTCCTTGTCGATCGCAAAACTGCGCGCCGGCCTGCCGGCGCCGAGATGCTCGACCAGCCGCTCGATCAGGGCCTTCTGAACCAGCAGTTCCTTGTCGCCCGACTTGGCGCCGCGGCTGACGCGGTTGAGCGCCTTTTCGGCCGTCTCAAGATCGGCCAGCACCAGTTCGGTGTCGATGGTCTCGATGTCCGAGATCGGGTCGACCTTGCCGGCGACGTGCACCACGTCGCCGCTTTCGAAACAGCGCACCACATGCGCGATGGCATCCGTTTCCCGGATATGGGCCAGGAACTGGTTGCCCAGCCCTTCACCCTTGGAGGCCCCGGCCACCAGGCCGGCGATATCGACGAACTCCATGGTGGTGGGCAGCACCCGCTCGGGATGCACGATCTCGGCGAGCCGGTCGAGGCGCGGGTCGGGCACGGGCACCACGCCGACGTTCGGTTCGATGGTACAGAACGGGTAGTTCTCGGCCTGGATGCCGGCGCGGGTCAGCGCGTTGAACAGGGTGGACTTGCCCACATTGGGCAAACCGACGATACCGCATGTAAATCCCATGAGTGTTGCCGTCCGTCAGGAAACGAAATCGAAGATAAAGGTTCAGGCCGTGTGCAGGCTGTGCATGGCGCGCTCGAAATCGCCGCGGATCATGCCGTCCACCAGATCGGCGGCGCGCGCGATGTCGGCTTCGATCAACTCCCGGTCCGCCTTGCTGGGACGCGAGAGCACGTAGTCCACCACCTGCTCGCGATGCCCGGGGTGGCCGACGCCCAGCCGCAAACGCCAGAACTCCTTGCCCAGCTGCGCGATGATGTCGCGCAGACCGTTGTGCCCGCCGTGGCCGCCGCCCCGCTTGAAGCGGGTCGTCCCCGGCGGCAGATCGATCTCGTCGTGCGCAACCAGGATTTGTTCGGGGGGGATTTTGTAGAAGGCGGCGAAATGGCGCAGCGACTGGCCGCTGCGATTCATGTAGGTCATGGGCTTGAGCAGCCAGACCTGATGGCCGTCGATGACCACCCGGCAGACCTCGCCGGTGAAACGGGCCTCGGTGCGAAAGTGTCCGCCGTGGCGACGCGCCAGCTCGTCCAAAAACCAGAACCCGGCGTTATGCCGGGTCTGGTCGTATTCGGGGCCGGGATTACCCAGCCCCGCGATGAGCTGCAAGGCCTGTGTCATGGCAGGCGCCTGCCTGCTTATTCGGACTCGCCGGCGGGCTCCTCACCCTCGGCTGCGGCTTCGCCCGCCTCGGGCTCTTCGGCCGCCGTCACGCGTGCATGATGAATGGAGACCACGGCGTTGTCGTGTTCATCGCCATGGCTCAGCTCCACGATCTCCACGCCCTTGGGCAGCTTGAGCTCGGACAGATGGATCGCATCGCCGACGTTGAGACCGCCGAGATCGACCTCGATGGACTCCGGCAGGTCCTTGGGCAGAGAGGCGATCTCGACCTCCACCAGATGGTGGGAGACCACACCGCCCTGCTGCTTGACGCCGGGGGCCTTATCCTCGTTGATGAAGTGCAGAGGAACGTGCACGCGCACGGCCGAATCCTCGCTCACGCGCTGCAGGTCGAAGTGCAGGATGGTCGGATGCGAGGGATGGCGCTGCAGATCGCGCAGCACGGCCTTTTCGGTGGCCTTGCCGATCTTCACCGTCAGAATGTGCGAGTAAAAGGCGTCGTTTTCCAGCTGGTGGGCCAGCTCGTTCTGCGCGACGGCGATCGGCGTGGGTTCCTTGCCGGCGCCGTACAGGATGCCGGGCACGAGCCCTTCGCGACGCAGGCGGCGGCTCGCACCTTTCCCCTGGTCGTCACGCGGCTGGGCGTTGATGATGAATTCATTGCTCATGTTTTTACTGCTCCTAAGGGTTGATAAAACGGCCGCCTCACAGGACGACCCGCCTCCCCCGCGACCAGGGGAGGCATTTCCCGACTATGGCCCCGCAGGTCCATACCCGAATCCGTTGTGACCGGCCGCGCCTCGCGGCTAGTCCATAAACAAGGTGCTGACCGACTCCTCGCGATTCACGCGCCGGATGGTCTCGGCCAGCATGCCGGCCACGCTCAACTGGCGGATGCGATCGCAGGCGGCCGCCTCGGGACGCAGCGGAATGGTGTCGGTCACCACCAGCTCGTCGAGCGAGGACGAGTCGATATTCTTGATCGCCGGCCCGGACAATACCGCGTGCGTGGCATACGCCACCACCCGCGCCGCGCCGTGCTCCTTGAGCGCCTTGGCGGCCTGGCACAGGGTGCCGGCGGTATCCACCAGGTCATCGATGATGATGCAGGTCTTGCCTTCCACCTCACCGATGATGTGCATCACCCGCGCCTCGTTGGGCTTGGGGCGGCGCTTGTCGATAATGGCCAGTTCGGCGTCGTCCAGGCGCTTGGCGAGCGCGCGGGCGCGCACCACGCCGCCGACGTCCGGCGACACCACGATCAGGTTCGGATGCTTCTGCCGCCAGATGTCGCCCAGCAGGACCGGCGAGGCATAGACGTTATCGACCGGGATGTCGAAAAAGCCCTGCACCTGGTCCGCATGCAGATCGACGGTGAGCACCCGGTTCACGCCGATGCTGGTCAGCAGATTCGCGACCACCTTGGCCGAAATCGGCACCCGGGCGGAACGCACCCGGCGGTCCTGCCGGGCATAGCCGAAATAGGGGATCACGGCCGTGATGCGCGCAGCCGAAGCGCGGCGCAGCGCATCCACCATGATCAGCAGTTCCATGATGTTGTGGTTGGTCGGCACACAGGTCGGCTGGACCAGGAAGACGTCCCGGCCCCGCACGTTCTCCAGGATTTCCACCTGGATCTCGCCATCGCTGAACTCGCTGACCAGCGCCTTGCCCAGCGGGATATTGAGATGCGCAACTACATCCTGGGCGAGCTGGAGGTTCGCATTCCCGGCGAATACCATCATGCGGCTGCTTTCGGACACCATCACTTTTCCCGCTGCTTAACGAATATGGCTGGGCCGCCAGGATTCGAACCTGGGAATGACGGGATCAAAACCCGTTGCCTTACCGCTTGGCGACGGCCCAGTAGAGTGTTGAGCGCTCAATCTTCCTCGGACAACCTGTCCAGGAGTATGGAACGGTTGCGCCCGCGCGCCACAAATCCGGGCCAGCGCCCCGCCAGCGCCTCATGTGCGGCCTGCGCAGCATCCCGGTCGGGGAAGGCTGCGAACAAACAACCGCCACTGCCCGTCAGGCGTGTCGGCGCATGGGTCCCGAGCGCGTTCAGTGCGGCGTCGACTTCAGGATAGCGCGCCCGCACGACCGGCTCGAAGACGTTGTCGCCCGCCCCCGACGAAAAGTCGCGTATTGTGAGCGGCGGGCAATTGCGTGTCAATTCCGGGGCTTGGAATAACGCCCCGGTCGCGACGTGCACCGGCGGGCAGAGCACCACGTACCAGGGCTCGGGCAATTGGACCGGCGTAAGCCGTTCACCCACCCCTTCCGCCCAGGCGGCCTGGCCGTGCACGAAGACCGGCACGTCGGCCCCCAGGGTCAGTCCGATTTGCGCCAAAGCCTCCGGCGACAGGCCACAGCGCCACAGGCGGTTGAGCGCCACCAGCGTGGTGGCGGCATCGGAGCTGCCGCCGCCCAGCCCCCCGCCCATGGGCAGGTGCTTTTCCAGGCGGATGTCCACGCCCTGCGTCACGCCGGCGGCCGCCTGCAGGGCACGGGCCGCGCGCACGCAGAGGTCCTGATCCTGCGGCACATCAGCCGGCCCCTCGCTGCGCCTGATCGCACCGTCCGCACGCGGGGTAAAGAACAGGCTGTCGCCCCGGTCCAGGAACTGGAAAACCGTCTGCAGCAGGTGATAGCCGTCGTCGCGACGCCCGACGATGTGCAAGAAGAGGTTCAGCTTGGCCGGCGCCGGCCAGGCGGCGTCAGCCGGCATGGCCCAGGTCCCAGGAATCGACCACCAGCCTGACCCGCACCCCCGGGCGCACCAGCGTCACGCGCTGCGGCAGGGACCGGTCGGCGGGACCGCCCAGGTAATTATCGTATGTGACTGTCCACCCTGCCTGCCGGAAGGTCTGGGCGCGTCCGTCGGCATCCAGCGCCAGCCCCTCGGTCGCCTCGCCCGGCACCGGCACGCCCAGCAGCCAGTAGCGCATGCCCTGCACCGGCAACTGCCAGCCCAGGGCCTGATTCATAAGCCGTTCGGGATCGGCAGCCTGATAGCGCTCGCCGCGGGCGGTCTGCAGCACGACGGTCCGGGGATTACCGCGCAGGCGGGCGAGAATGCGTCCCAGCGGCCCGTAGATATCGATCTCGTAGCCGGCCGGTCGCTGCTGCCAGCGCAGACTCGCCTGCCAGCCCTTGCCGTCCACCCGTACGGCGACGCGCCCGTCGAGGCGCCAGTCCGCGGCGCTCTGCAGGTGGGCGACGCGCATGGTCCAGTCGGCATGCTGCACGGCCCTGTCGGGCGGCAGACTGGCACAGCCGCCCAGCATCAGGGCCAGGAGAAGCCACGCGAAACGCATCACAAACCGAGCGCTTTTTTGAGTCGGCGCAGATCGTGGTCGTCAGGGGTTTTGGCCAGGGCCTGATTGAGCAGCTTGCGCGCTTCCGTGCGTTTGCCTTGTGCGTGCAGGACCTCGACCAGATGTGCGGCCACCTCGGGATTGTCGAACATGCCGTAGGCCTTGCGCAGGTCCTTTTCCGCTTTTTCGAGGTGTCCGAGCCGGTACTGCACCCAGCCCATGCTGTCGAGAATGGCCGGGTCGTTGGGGCGCAGTTCCAGAGCACGGCTGATGTACTTGTACGCCTCCCGGTAGCGGTCGGTACGGTCGGCCAGGGTGTAGCCCAGTGCATTCAGAGCGGTGGCGTTGTCGGGCTCGCGCTTGAGGATGCTGCGCAGGTCGCGTTCCAGCCAGTCGATGCGCCCCAGTTTTTCCGCCATCAGCGCACGCGCATACAGCAGATCGTTGTTGTCGGGAAACTGCCTGAGCGCCTCGTCGAACAGCTCCATGCCGGCCTGATAGTCGCCTGCCTCGCGCAGCAACTGGCCCTCCGCGAGATACAGGCGGACCTGGATCTCGGAATTGGCGCTCAGCGAGCGCAGCCGTGCCAGGGTGGCGCGGGCCTGCTCGATGCGCCCGAGCTTGGCCAGCAGCCCCGCGATGCGCAGCTGCGCGTCCAGGAAGTACTTGCCGTCCACCACCTTGTAGTAATAGGCGATGGCCTGTTCTGCTTTACCCTGCTTTTCGGCGATGCGTCCCAGATAATAGGTCGCGACGGTAACGTGGCTGTCGCCCACGCGCACCAGACGCTTGAGATAGCCCTCGGCCAACTTGTAATGCTTGCGCTCCATGTTCAACAGCCCGAGCGTCAGCAGCAGGTTGCCGTCCTTGGGACGCATCTTCAGCGCCTCGGCGAACTCCCGCTCCGCCGCGGTATACCGCTTGGCGGACAGCAGCACCCGCGCGTAGCTCACCCGCACGTGAAAATCGCGGGGATGGCGCTGGACCAGCGCCTTGAGTTCGCGGATGCCGCGATCGACCTGTCCCAGCTCGACGTAGATCCGGGCGCGCAGGATGAGGGCATCGAGCAGGTCCGGCTTCAGGTCGAGCGCCGCCTGCACGTGCTTCAGGGCATCCTGGTCCGCGCCGGCGTCCAGTTGCACCCGCGCCGCCATGAGCTGTGCGTAGGCGGATTTGGGATGCGCCGCCGCGAGCTCGGTGGCGGCCACCGATGCGTTGGCACTGTCCTTTTCGTTGCTCAGCAGTTCGTAGATCAGGGCATAACCGTCCTTTTCGGACTGCCCCGGCGTGTTGAGGATTTTTTCGAACCAGGACAGCGCCTCGTGGGTCTTGCCCGTCCGCACCAGCAATACGGCCACCGTCTGCTGCGCCTGCAGATTGTCCGGCGCCAACTCGGCCCAGCGCCGGGCGGCCCGCAGCGCCTCCTGTTCGTGCCGGGCGAAGATCGCGATGCGCGTGGCGCGTTCGGCCAGCACCGGATCACCGCTGGAGTCGGCCGCCTTGAGGTAATACTCCAGCGCCTGATCGATCTGCCCCGTCTGACCGGCCATTTCGCCGGCCAGGATGTTGTACAAAACATCGGCACGCTGATCCGAGCGCACCACCTCGGCGGGCGCGGCGGTCTCCGCGGACGGCGGCATCGTGGTGGGGGGAGTGGGCGTGGTGGCACAGCCGCCGACCAGCCCGGTCAGGCCGAGAATCGCGATCAGCGCACGGAATCGCATGCGATCATCCCTAAGAAATTCATTTTCTCACTATACCTTGAATCAGGCCGGGCTGTCCCCGGGATATCGGGAACTAATAACCCCCCGCCCTGCTTCTAACAATCAACCGTGCCTCGCCCTCAGCTTGTATTCCAAAGGGCCATCGCCGAAAATTTACTGTTTACCTGGCCGCGCGTCTTAGAATTACGCCCATGTCTCTGTTCACCCTAGGGATCAACCATCGCAGCGCACCCGTCGCGGTGCGCGAGCGCATGGTGTTTTCCGGTGAAACCCTGGAGCAGGCGCTGCGCGACATGCTGATCGCAACGGGGGTCGAGGAAGCGGCCATCCTGTCCACCTGCAACCGCACCGAAATCTACACCCTGCTGCATACGGCCGAGCAGGAGGAGGAAATCCTCGAATGGCTGGGGCGCGTCCACCAGTTCCCCATGGCCGACTTCCTGCCCTACATGTACCGGCATCTCGACCAGGAGGCGGTGCGTCACACCCTGCGGGTGGCCAGCGGCCTGGACTCGATGGTGCTCGGCGAGCCGCAGATCCTGGGCCAGCTCAAGGATGCCTATCGCAGCGCGCACCACGCCGGCACCCTGGGCCGGCAACTGGGGCGATTGTTCCAGCACGCCTTCGCCGCCGCCAAACAGGTACGCACCGAAACCGCCATCGGCGCCAGCCCGGTATCCGTGGCCTTCGCCGCGGTGAACCTGGCCAAACAGATCTTCGCGGACCTGCGCGAACAAACCGCCCTGATGATCGGCGCGGGCGAGACCATCGAACTGGCGGCCCGCCACCTGCACGGCCAGGGCATCGGCCGGCTGATCATCGCCAACCGCAGTATCGAACGCGCCCAGGTCCTGGCCGAAGGCCTGGAGGGCGAGGGCATCGCCCTCACCGACATTGCCGAACGCCTGCCCGAGGCGGATATCGTGATCTCCTCCACCGCTTCGCCGCTGCCCGTGCTGGGCAAGGGTGCGGTGGAGCGCGCGCTCAAGATCCGCAAGCACCGCCCCATGCTGATGGTCGACATCGCGGTACCGCGCGACATCGAACCCGAGGTCAACGAACTGCAGGACGTCTACCTGTACTCGGTGGACGACCTGGAAAGCGTCATCGAGAGCAACCAGCGCTCGCGCCAGGAGGCCGCCCACCAGGCCGAAGAGATCATCGACATCCAGGTCGAGGAATTCATGGGCTGGCTGCGCGTGCAGGACGCCGTACACACCATTCGCGACTACCGCGAACACGCCCACGCCGTACAGAACGAGGTGCTGGAGAAGGCGCAACGCATGCTGGCCCAGCACAAGGACCCGCAGGCCGCGCTGGAATATCTGGCCCATACCCTCACCAACAAGCTGCTGCACAATCCCACCCAGGCCCTGAACATGGCGGCCCGGGAAGGACGCGACGAACTGCTCGACGCCGCCCAGGTGCTGCTGGGCATCTCCGACGGCCCCGACGACGCCGACAAACCCTGATGAAGGCCTCGCTGGAACAAAAGCTTGCCGCCCTGTGCGAGCGGCATGCCGAGATTGCCGCCCTGCTCGCCGACCCGGACGTGATCGGCGACAGCGACCGCTTTCGCGCCCTGTCCAAGGAATACAGCCAGCTGGAGCCGGTGGTCACCGGCTACCGGCAATATCAGCAGACCGTCGAGGCGATCGCCCATGCCCGCGAGATGCTGGGCGAAAGCGAAGCCGAACTGCGCGAACTCGCCCGCGAGGAACTGGAAGAGGCCAACAGCCGGCTGGAAACCCAGGAGCACACGCTGCAACTGCTGCTGATCCCCAGGGATCCGCACGACGAGGGCAACGTCTTTCTGGAGATCCGTGCCGGCACCGGCGGCGACGAGGCCGCTCTGTTCGCCGGCGATCTCTACCGCATGTATGCCCGCTATGCCGAACGGCTCGGCTGGCAGACCGAGGTGCTGAGCGAACACGAGGGTGAACACGGCGGCTACAAGGAGATCGTCGTGCGCATCAAGGGCCAGGGCGCCTACTCGCGTCTCAAGTTCGAGTCCGGCGCGCACCGCGTGCAGCGCGTGCCGGAGACCGAATCCCAGGGACGCATCCACACCTCGGCCGCCACGGTGGCGGTGCTGCCCGAGGTGGAGGAAATCGAATCGGTGGACATCAACCCGGCCGACCTGCGCGTCGACACCTACCGTGCCTCCGGCGCCGGCGGCCAGCACGTCAACCGCACCGACTCTGCCGTGCGCCTCACCCACCTGCCCTCCGGCATCGTGGTGGAATGCCAGGACGAGCGCTCGCAGCACAAGAACCGCGCGCGCGCCATGAGCCTGCTGGCCTCGCGCCTGCTGGAACAGGAACGCGCGCAGCAGCGCCAGGCCCAGGCCTCCACCCGCAAGGACCTGGTCGGCAGCGGCGACCGCTCGGAACGCATCCGCACCTACAACTTCCCGCAGGGCCGGGTCACCGACCACCGCATCAATCTCACCCTGTACAAACTCGACGAGGTGATGGCCGGTGATCTCGACCCCGTCATCGATCCGCTGATCCAGGAATATCAGGCCGACCTGCTCGCCGAACTCGGCGAATGAACCGGCCGCCGACCGCATGTCCGACGACAGCCCCACCGTGTCCGAACTGCTCAAGGCGGCGACGGCGCGGCTCGCCACCAGCCCCAGCCCGCGCCTGGACGCCGAGGTGCTGCTCGCGCACGCCCTGCTGCATCCCCGCAGCTGGTTGATCGCCTGGCCCGAGTTCCGCCCCGACGCCGAACAGTTGGCTGACTTCGAATCCCTGCTCGCGCGCCGGGCGGCCGGGGAGCCGGTGGCCTACCTGACCGGCCAACGGGAATTCTGGTCCCTGGACCTCGCCGTTTCCCCCGACGTGCTCATCCCCCGCCCCGATACCGAACTGTTGGTGGAAGCGGCCCTGGCGCACCTGCCCGCCGGCTCGCCCCTGAAAATCGCCGACCTGGGCACCGGTTCCGGCGCCGTCGCGCTGGCACTGGCCCACGAACGGCCGACCGGCCTGCTCATCGCGATCGACCGCAGCGCGGGTGCCATCCGCCAGGCCTGCACCAACGCCCGTCGCCTCGAGATACGCAATGTCCTGTTCATCCAGACGGCGTGGCTGGCCCCGGTCGCGGCGCACAGCCTGGATCTGATCGTGGCCAATCCACCCTACATCGCCGCCCACGACCCGCATCTGGAACAGGGAGACCTACGCTACGAGCCGCGTGACGCACTGATCAGCGGCCCCGAGGGACTGGATGACCTGACCTGCATTGCCGGGCAGGCCGCCACCTGCCTCAAGCCCGGGGGCTGGCTGTTGCTGGAACATGGACAGGACCAGGGCGGCGCGGTGCGTGCCCTGCTGACCTCCCGGGGCTACCGGCACGTAGACACGCTGACCGATCTGGAAGACCGGGGACGCGTCACCCTGGGCCAGGCCTCGTGAACGCGGGCGTTACGACCCCGGTCGAGGCCACTCCGCCGCATCGCCCGGAGAGTTGATTTCTCCCCGTCTCCGACTACGATTGACCGTATGGGGGATGAGGATAAATTCATCAAGCATCGTGAAATCGGGTTCCGGGGACCGCACCCCGACCCGAATCAGGCGCAATCGGCGCTGCTGTTGCTCAGCGACGTGGACGGCGTGCTGCAGACCCATCTCCTGGATGCGGAGCGCATCGCCATTTCCTACGATCTGACCCGACTCACCCTGCGCGAGATCGAAGACGCGTTGATCGAAATCGGTTTCCACATCAACAACAATCTGCTCTACAAACTCAAGCGGGCACTCTGCGACTATACCGAAGAGATCGAACGCGGGAACCTGGGTATCGACAATCAGCCCTGCCAGCGCAATTGCGCGCGCAAGGTGTTCGCCAATTACTATCGCAATCGCGATCACGGTTGCCGCGACGGCCGCCCGCCCATTTGGCGACACTATCTTTAGAAAATCCCCCCGATGCCGTGATTTTCGCGGTATTCTTTTTTATTGCAATAAATTCAAGGCATTGTTTAAATGACTTAATCGGGGGCGCAGCGTGTTCCCGAGGGCTGTCACACGACCACCAATCACCTCAAAGACGATGATCTTTTATGGAAGATAGCGCACTAAAAATACCTAAGCTGCGCAAGCCCGTGCGGCTATGGATTCACCCCGAAGGGGCGGTCGTCGGCCATATATTCCTGCAGGAACGCAGCGACTACCACGAGGGTGCGGAAGACCCCATCGAGGTGCTCAACAACGATGCACCATTTTTGGTCATGCATGTCACGGCGGAGGACGAATTCCGTTTTTACAACAAAAACTCCATCGTGCGTGCCGAATTCGAAGAGGAACCGCCGCCGGAATCCCCGGGGATGACCGTGATCAGTTGCCGGGCGCAGTTGATGGACGGCAGCCTGATCAAGGGTGAGATTCGCGAATTTCTGCCGCCGAATCATCAACGCCTCTATGACTACATCAATATTCTCGATCATCGTTTTCTGCGGCTCTATACCGCTAATAATCAGGTCGTGCTGATACACAAGAGCTATATCGTCAGAATCACCCCGCTCGACGAACCGTCTAGCGGAGATTAAAACCCGGGGGCGCCGTGAGCCTGATACGAAACATTCAGGTTGACCGCTTGCTGGGTAAGCTGCTGGCCCCCGGCCAGCTCCAGTCTGTTGGCAATCAAGACGTCGATAAGCTGCGGCGCTGGGCCGAAAGCTCCGTGCCAAGGCTCATTGACGCCCTGGCCCAGGCCAGCGGGGAGGAGGCGGAACAGATCATCGCACTGCTGGCCCGCATGCTCGACCACAAGACGGTGCACCCCATCGCCACCGGGCTGGCCAACCCCAACCCGACCGTGGTGAACCGGATCGTCGAGGTCCTGCAGCGACGGCCGTCCGCGTATAACCCCAATGAGCTGGTCCCCCTGTTCTCCGAATCCAGCGTCAGCAAATCCGGGCTGATCAAGGCGCTGTCGGCCAGCGGCAAGACGCTCGACAAGAACAACCTCCTCAAACAGGCCTATACCCTCGAGGCCAACGACCGCAAGGCCCTGTTCAACCTCATCAGTGAGATCGTGGACGAATCGATGATCCCCGAACTGCTGAACCGGTTGTCGGGAACCGACCAGAGCATTCGCGTCAACATCGTGCGCCTGCTGGCCCGCTTCAATACACCGCAGGTCCGCACCGCGCTGCAGGGATTGCTGTCGGACAAAAACCCGCTGGTCAAACAGGCGGCGCTCGACACCCTCTCCGGCATGGACCTGACCATGGACGTGAGTCAGCTGGCCAAGCTGATGCGCGACGCGGACATCAACGTCCAGAACAAGGCGGTCGACGCGATGATCAAGCTACGCGACCCGCAGACCATCAAGTACCTCGTCCCGTTGCTCAAGGACGAATCCGAATACGTCCGCCGCGGCGCGGTGGAAGTGCTCAATGAAATAGGCAGCGCCCGCGACGTCAAGGACCTGCTGGAATCCGCCCGCGATGCCGACTGGTGGGTGCGGGCGCGCGCGGCCGACGCGCTCGCCAAGATCGGTGGCAAACGCGTGGTCGAGGCCGTGGTCGAGCTGATCCGCGACAAGGACGAATACATCCGCCGTTCCGCCATCGAGATTCTCAACGCCACCCGCGACGAACGCTCGCTTTCCTATCTGCTGCGCGCCCTGGACGACGAGGACTGGTGGGTGCGCGAACGCGCCGTGGACGCCCTGGCCGCCATCGGCAACAAGGCCGCGGTGCCGTCCCTGGTGCAGATGCTGAAAAAGGACCAGGAAGCCGCGCCGGTCGTGCTGCGCGCCCTGGCCACGCTGGGCGACGAAAAGATCATCCCGGCGGTGATCGACCAGCTCAAACAGCCGGTACCCAATATCCAGATCGAGGCGGTCTACACCCTCAAGGAGATCACCGACTCGCGCAACATGGAAAAGGTGATCACCGCCCTGAGCAAGCATACCCGCAAGGCCGAAGAAGAGGTTCAGGACGCCGCCGACCAGGTCATTCGCGACCTCGAGAAACACTTCAACAAGACCGAATTCCAGGATCGCCCGTTGGGAAGCGCAGAGGCGCAGCCCAAACTTCAACCGGATGCCGGCCTCGTCAGCACCTATCGCAAGGCCAGCGAGGAAACCCCGGACAACAAACTGCTCGACGTGAGCCGCCTGCGCGAAGGCGACCTGATCGACAACCGCTACCGCTACATCCAACAGGTCGGTAAAGGGGCGTTCGGCACCGTATTGCTGGTTGAGGACACCATGGTCCGTGAGCAATTGGTGCTCAAGATTCTGCACCCCGCCATGGCGGCCGATCAGGACATGATCAAACGCTTTACCCGCGAGCTGCGTTTCGCACGCCGCATCACCCATCCCAACGTCATCCGCATCCACGACTTCACCACCGCCGCGGGCCTGTTCGCCCTGTCGATGGAGTACTTCCCGTCGCATGCACTGGGTCAGGAAATGGCGGAGAAAAAACCCCTGCCGATCGAGCGCGCCCTCAAGATCGCCAAGGACATCGCCGACGGCATGTCAGCCGCGCATGCGCAGGGCGTGATCCATCGCGACCTTAAACCCAACAACGTGCTGATCAACGACAAGGAAGAAGTGAAGGTGGTGGATTTCGGCATCGCCGCCGCACACGACGTCGGCGACACGCGTCTCACCAAGACCGGTATCGTGGTCGGTACGCCGCGCTACATGGCACCCGAACAGGTGCTCGGCAAGCCCGTCGACGCCCAGAGTGACATTTACAGCCTGGGGTGTATTCTTTACGAAATGTTGTCCGGCCATTCACCCTATGACGGCGAGGACAACATGTCCCTGATGTACCAGCACGTTCAGGGCAAGGCGCAACCACTGCACGAGGTCAACCCCGAGGTCAGCCGTACATTGAGTGCGGTGGTCGCCAAGATGATGGCGGTCGACAAGACCAAACGCTATCAAAACATGGAGCAGGTGTCGCAAACCCTGTCCACGCTTCTGCACTGAGGTCATATGGCGAGAATCGATGCATTCTTAAAACTGGGCAGGGAGCAGGGTTGTTCCGACCTGCATCTTGCCGTCGGCGTCCCGCCCATGCTGCGCATGAACGGCGATATCCTGCCGATCAAATTCCGTGACCTCGGGGAACGCGAACTGGAAATGTACGTCCAGGAGATACTCACTCCCGCACAGAAGGCGCGCCTGAAGGAAGGCGAAGACCTGGATTTCTCCTACATCGCCAACGACATCGGCCGATTCCGCACCAACGTGTTTCGCAAGCTGGGCGGGATCGGCGCAACCTTCCGGCACATTCCCTCGCATATCAAACCGCTCAACGAACTCGGACTGCCGCCTGTCGTCACACGACTCGCCGACCATCACCAGGGCATGGTGCTGGTGACCGGCTCCACCGGTACCGGTAAGTCCACCACCCTCGCTTCAATCATCGACCACCTCAATGATTCGCGCTCGCTGAACATCATCAGCCTCGAAGACCCGATCGAGTTCGTGCACAAGAGCAAAAAGTCACAGGTCATCCAGCGCGAGGTCGGTACCCACGTCGACACCTTCGCCAACGGGATCCGTTCCGCGATGCGCGAGGATCCGGACGTTATCCTGGTGGGTGAGATGCGCGACTCGGATTCCATCCGCATGGCCATGGTCGCCGCCGAAACCGGCCATCTGGTTCTCGGCACCATGCACACCACGAGCGCGACCAAGTCACTGGACCGCATCATCGACTCCCTGCCGCCGGAAGAGCGCGAGCAGGGCAAGACCTTCCTCTCCCAGAACCTGCATGGGGTGATCACCCAGGTGCTGGTCAAGACCCCCGACGGCCGCGCCCGCAAGGCGATCGTCGAGGTCATGGTCATGACCCGCGCCATTTCCAAGATGATCATGACGGACAAGACCCATCAGATCCCTTCGCAGTTGCAGACCGGCCGCGAACAGGGCATGCAGCTCATGGATCAGGCCCTGCTCGAAGCCATCGAGAACAAGGAAATCGATCCGGATGCGGCCTACCACTTCGCCACCGACAAGAAACAGTTCCAGCGTTACGTCACCGATACCAATCTTTTGCCGCAGGTCAGCCTAGCAGGGAGCAGCAAATGAGGTTTGCTCATCGCGCTCACTCCACTCCACGAATCGCTCCATGAAAGAAATCGACAACATACTGACGAGCCTGATCGAACGTCGCGGATCCGACCTGCACGTGATCGCCGGCGATCCACTGCGCGCACGTATTTATGGTGAGCTCACCGTTATCGACGATACGCCGCTTTCCAACGACAAGGTGACGGAGTTCCTGAATGAGATCATTCCACCTCACTCCCGCGCCATTTTCGAGCGCGAAGACGGGGCGGACTTCGCCTACGAGATCGAAAACGTCTCCCGTTTCCGTGTCAACGCCTTTCGGCAGATCAACGGGCTCGGCGCCGTGTTTCGCGCCATTCCCACCCGCAGCAGCACGCTGAGCGAACTCAATCTGCCACCGGTGCTGACCTCTCTGTGCACCCACAAACAGGGCATGGTTCTGGTTACCGGCAAGACCGGTTCGGGCAAGTCGACGACGCTGGCCGCAATGGTGAACGAGATCAACGAAAACCGCAGCGGCCACATCATCACCATCGAGGACCCGATCGAATTCGTGCACCCGCGCAAGCGCTGCCTGATCTCCCAACGCCAGCTCGGGCTGCATACCAAAAGCTTTGCCAACGCCTTGCGCTCCGCGCTGCGTGAGGATCCGGACGTCATTCTGGTGGGTGAAATGCGTGACCTGGACACCATCAGCCTGGCGGTTACCGCAGCGGAAACGGGCATCCTGGTCATGGGCACGCTGCACACCAACCGTGCGCCCACCACCGTCGACCGCATCATCAACACCTTCCCGGCCAACAAGCAGTCCCAGGTGCGCGCCATGCTGTCCACCTCGCTGCGGGGCATCGTCTCCCAGCAACTGGTACGCAAGGCGGACGGGCAGGGACGCGCAGCGGCCGTCGAGGTACTGATCAATACCCCGGCGGTGGCAAACCTGATTCGCGAAGGCAAGTCGGAACAGCTCGAATCGATCATGCAGAGCAGCGCCCTGCAGGGCATGGTCACCATGGATTCCGCATTGCGCAGACTGCTCGATTCGAGCCAGATTTCCGAAGAGGAGGCCTATCTCCAGGCCATCGACAAATCATCCTTCCGCAAGCCGGCCGGCTATTCGACATCGGGGGAACCGGCACCGTCCTTCGATTAAGCCTCGCGCGGCGTTCTCAGATCTTGCGCTCTTCCACCGAAAACTCGATCAGCAACTTGTCGTTCGGGGTGATGATCTTGCCCAGGCTGATCTTTCCGCGCCCGGTCAACGGCAAGGCCTCCTGATGGAGGTGGACCACGTTGCCGTCCTGTGACTTGATGTAGGTGCCGTTGGTGCTGTGATCCTGCAACACGAACTTGTCACGCCGGTAGGCAATGCGCGCATGCTTGCGTGACACGAACGTCGTGTCGCGAGGTATCAGATCACAGCTTTCATCGCGCCCCAGGATGAACTCCTTGCGGAACGGCGGGATCTCGATCAGCTTTTCGCCGCAGCGCAACTTCAACACTTGGCGTGCCGCCATATAATCGGTTTCGGGCGCCAGAATACCGGTGGGATCACCCTCACTGACGCCCAGTACCTCATACACCTCCAGCGGCTGCTCGCGACCCTTGACCGTGGTGTCGTAAAGCTTGCGCGTGCGCTCCCTCAGGTCGGCACGCAGACTTTCTGCGGTCTGACGCGTGGTCAGAATTTGACCAGGCTGCGACATAGACGTCAGCCGGGCGGCGACATTCACCGCATCGCCGTACACATCGCCCTCGGCACGAATCACGGGGCCGTGATACAGCCCGGTATGCAATTCGACATGCACGCCATGCCCCATATCGGCCTGCGGAATGGTATCGAGATTCTTCAGCGCTGCACGAACCGCGGCTTCTTCGCTGGTGAACAGGGCCATAACCTCATCGCCTGAAACCTTGATGGTCTCACCGCGACTCATACGAATATTAGTCTCCGCCATGCGCAGGCATTTGGCGATCACCGCTTGCGCATCCTGATCCCCCAGCGTTTCATACAGACTCGTGCTGTCGACAACGTCGACAAACATGATGGTGGCTTCGAAATTTTCCTCGGACATGTACGAGCTGATCGCTTGGCTCAACTTTTTTGAATAACACTACCTAATTTGCACAGAATAGCATGAAAGTGCCATAACTCATGCAGTTACAATGCCACCCCGGACACGACCGACATGTCACTCGACGATCCCCAACTGCTGCGTTACAGCCGCCAGATCCTGTTGCCGGAGATCGGTACCGAAGGACAGCAGCGGCTGCTCGACGCGCGTGTATTGATCATCGGCCTGGGCGGGCTGGGCTCGCCGGTCGCGATGTATCTGGCCGCTGCCGGCGTCGGACATCTGGTGCTGTCGGACGACGACAAGGTCGAACTGTCGAACCTGGCCCGGCAGATCGCCCATGCCACAGCGGACATCGGACAGCCCAAGGTCAGCTCCGCCGGGCAAACGCTGCAGGCGCTGAATCCGGAAGTCCGCATCACCGAGATTGCCGGACGCCTGACCGGGGATCGTCTGGAAAACGAAGTGGCGGCGGCCAATGTGGTGGTGGACTGCAGCGACAACTTCGAAACCCGCTTTCTGCTCAATGCCGCCTGCGTGCATCAGGACCGACCTATGGTCTACGGCGCCGCGGTGCGGATGGAGGGGCAGGTAAGCGTGTTCCATGGCTCACGCCCCGACAGCCCCTGCTACCGCTGCCTTTACAGCGAGGCCGGCGGCGTGGAGGAAACCTGCAGCGAGAATGGCGTGTTGGCGCCGGTAGTGGGTGTCATCGGCAGCCTGCAGGCCATGGAAACGCTCAAGCTGCTGACGGGGCTGCCCACCCTGACGGGACGGCTGCAGGTGTGGGACGGCCTGCGCGGCGAATGGCGCGTACTGAAACTGCGTAAGGACCCGCAGTGTCCGGTCTGCGGCCAGGGCTCTGCCTGAGCCGATTCAGTGTTCCGTACGCGAGCCCGGCAGCACCGGCCGCTCCGTGAACAAGGCTTCGACGTCCACATGATCGAAGTGATAGTGGGCGCCGCAGAACTCGCAATCCACCTCGATGCTGCCCTGTTCTTCGAGTAGCGAAGCGGATTCTTCGGGCCCCATCGCCCGCAGCACCTCGGCCACCCGTTCGCGCGAGCAACCGCAGCGAAACGCCACCGGCTCGCGGTCGAACATGCGCACGTCCTCCTCGTGATACAGGCGATGCAGCACCACCGGCGCGTCCAGGGTCAGCAGCTCCTGGTCCTCCAGGGTATCCGCCAGCATCACCGCCCGGTTCCAGGCATCGGGATCGCGCGTCTCGCTCGGCAGCGCCTGCAGCAACAGGCCGGCTGCGGTACGTTCATCCGCCGTGAGCCACAAACGGGTGGGCAGCTGTTCGGAGCGTTCGAAATACGTGGTGATCAGCTCCGCCATGTTCTCGCCGGCGATCTCCACGATGCCCTGATAACGTTCGCTGCCGGCACCGGGATCGATGGTAATGGCCAATCGCCCCTGACCGAACTGTTGCTCCAGCCGCCCTTCCGGCACCTCGTCGCGCCAGTGCGCCAGACCGCGCACGGTACGCTGTCCCGTCGCCTGCACCACCATGAGATGAAGCGGTCCGTCACCGTTCAGCTGCAGGGTCAGCGACCCGTCGAACTTGATGGTCGCCGCCAGCAGGGCCACGGCGGCCAAGGCCTGCCCGAGCAGGTTACGCACAATCGGCGGATAGTCCACGCGTTCGAGCAGGGCGCGCCAGCTGGCGTCCAGATGCACCCACTCCCCGCGCACGTTGGTGCGCTCGATCAGGAAACGGTGCAGAGCATCACGTTCGGTCATGATTTCGCGAGAAGGCGTCAGTGAGGAGCAAGGGGTGAGACGACATCTGCGCCTCACCCCATCTCCTCACGAACTGAGTTTCTTCTTCAGCAGGTCGTTGACCTGTGCCGGATTGGCCTTGCCTTTGGATACCTTCATCACCTGTCCGACAAAGAAGCCGAGCAGCTTGTCCTTGCCGCCACGATACTGTTCGACCTGGGCCGGGTTGGCGGTAATCACCTCGTCGATCACCGCCTCGATGGCCCCGGTATCGGTGATCTGCTTGAGACCGCGCTTTTCGATAACGGCGTCGGCATCGCCCTCGCCGGCCCACATCGCCTCGAACACCTCTTTGGCAATCTTGCCGGAGATGGTCTGATCTTCGATGCGCGCCACCAGCCCCGCGAGCTGCGCAGCGCTAACCTTGCTGTCGGCCACATCGAGTCCTTCCTTGTTGAGGAAGGCGGCCAGATCGCCCATCACCCAGTTGGCGACCGGCTTGGCGGCACCGCCGGCCTGCTCGACCGCCGTCTCGTAGTATTCGGCCAGCTCGCGGCTCGCCGTCAGCACGCCGGCATCGTAGGCGGACAGGCCGTAGTGGGTCATGAAGCGGTGCTTTTTCTCATCCGGCAATTCCGGCAGCGTCGCACGCACCCGCTCGATGTCGTCGCTGCTCACCACCAGCGGCAGCAGGTCGGGGTCGGGGAAGTAACGGTAATCGTTGGCCTCTTCCTTGGTGCGCATCGGACGCGTCTCGCCCTTGTCCGGGTCGTACAGCCGGGTCTCCTGCACCACGGAACCGCCGCCCTCGATCAGGTCGATCTGGCGCTCGACCTCGAAGTTGATGGCGCGCTCCACGAAACGGAAGGAGTTGAGGTTCTTGATCTCCGTGCGGGTACCGAACTCGTGCTGACCCTTGGGCCGGACGGACACGTTGGCATCGCAGCGGAACGAGCCTTCCTGCATGTTGCCGTCGCAGATCTCCAGGTAGCGCACCAGGGTGTGCATCTTCTTCATGTAGGCCACCGCTTCCTTGGCCGAACGCATGTCCGGTTCGGACACGATCTCCAGCAGCGGCGTGCCGGCCCGGTTCAGGTCGATCCCGGTGTAGCCGTGGAAATCCTCGTGCAGCGACTTGCCGGCATCCTCCTCGAGGTGGGCGCGGGTCACGCCGATGACCTTGGTCTCGCCGTCCTCCGGCTCGATCTCCAGTTTGCCCTGCCCCACGACGGGCAGTTCGTACTGGCTGATCTGGTAGCCCTTGGGCAGATCCGGGTAGAAGTAGTTCTTGCGCGCGAACACGGAGCGCGGCGCGACGGTCGCGCCGATGGCCAGACCGAAACGGATGGCCATGTTCACCGCCTCGTGGTTCAGCACCGGCAACACGCCGGGCAGGCCGAGATCGACCGCGCAGGCCTGGGTGTTGGGGGCCGCCCCGTAGGCCGTGGACGCCGCGGAGAAGATCTTGCTGCGGGTGGCCAGCTGGGCGTGGATTTCAAGCCCGATGACTGTTTCCCATTCCATTTATCAAAACCCTCGGTTGTACGTAAGCAGTGAGATGTGAAGAGAGGAAAGGGGTGACCACCCCCTCACGCATCCCCTCTCACCCCTCACGCGAATTCTTGCGGGATCCGCTGATGCCAATCGGTGACCTGCTGGAAGCGATGCGCCACGTTCAGCAACCGTGACTCGCCGAAGTAGTCACCGATGATCTGCAGCCCGACCGGCAACCCGTCGGCGAAACCGGCGGGAACGGACATTCCCGGCAGGCCGGCCAGGTTGACCGCGATGGTGTAGATGTCGGACAGGTACATGGTCACCGGATCGTCCGCCTTCTCGCCGATGCGGAACGCCACGGTCGGCGAGGTCGGCCCCATGATCACGTCGACCTGTTCGAAGGCCCGCTTGAAGTCGTCCGCAATCAGGCGGCGCACCTTCTGCGCCTTCAGGTAATAGGCGTCGTAATAGCCGGCCGACAGGGCGTAGGTACCGACCATGATGCGCCGCTTGACCTCAGCGCCGAAGCCTTCGCCGCGCGAACGGGTATACAGATCCAGCAGATCCTTGGGCTCCTCGCAGCGGTAACCGAAACGCACGCCGTCGAACCGCGACAGGTTGGAGGAACACTCCGCCGGCGCCACCACGTAATAAGCGGGCACCGCCAGCCCGGAATTGGGCAGGGAGATCTCGACCAGTTCGGCGCCCAGCTTGCGATACTCCTCGAGCGCCGCCTCGATCACGCCGCTCACGGCGGCATCGAGACCCGCGCCGAAGTATTCCTTGGGCAGGCCGATCTTCAGGCCCTTGAGGTCGTCGCCCAGGTGCGCCGTGTAGTCCGGCACCTCGCGGTCGATGCTGGTGGAGTCGCGCTCATCGAAGCCGGCCATGGCGCCCAGCATCAGGGCGCAGTCCTCCGCGGTCTGGGCCAGCGGACCGCCCTGATCCAGCGACGAGGCGAAGGCGATCATGCCCCAGCGCGAAACCCGGCCGTAGGTCGGTTTGAGGCCGGTGATGCCGCACAATGCGGCCGGCTGGCGAATCGAACCGCCGGTATCGGTACCGGTCGCACCCGGCGCCAGGCGCGCGGCCACCGCCGCCGCCGAACCGCCGGAGGAACCGCCCGGCACGCGCTCGTTGTCCCAGGGATTGCGTACCGGCCCGTAATGGCTGGTCTCGTTACTCGACCCCATGGCGAATTCGTCCATGTTGGCCTTGCCGAGCATGACCGTACCCGCGCCCTGCAGACGCGACACCACGGTGGCGTCGTAGGGGGCGACGAAGTTGTCCAGCATGCGCGAACCGCAGGAGGTCTTCACGCCCTCGGTGCAGAAGATGTCCTTGTGGACGATCGGGACGCCGGTCAGCGGACCGGCCTCGCCGCTGGCGATGCGCTGATCCGCGGCGCGCGCGGCGTCCAGGGCCTGCGCTTCGGTCACGCTGATGAAACTGTTCAGCTTGGCGTCGTGGGCCTTGATCCGGGCGAGAAAATGCTCGGTGAGCTCAACGCTGGAGACCTTGCCGGCACGCAGCTCGGCTCCGAGTTCTGAGAGGGTCTTGTTGTGCATGGCGGTTTGAATTCGGGATCAGAACAAATGTGTGCACGCGGGGCGGGCGTTCACTCGATCACTTTGGGGACCAGGTACAGGCCCGCTTCGGTCAGCGGGGCGATGCCCTGGAAGTGTTCGCGTTGGTCCGTCTCGCGCACCTCATCGTCGCGCAGGCGCTGCACCGCATCCTGGGGATGGGCCATCGGCTCCACGTCGGCGGTGTCCACCTGATTCATCTGCTCGACCAGCTCCAGGATGGCCGACAGGCTCTGGGCATAGGCCGGCGTATCCTGCTCGTCGATCCCCAGCCGGGCCAGATGGGCGATCTTGCTTACCTCTTGATTGGCAATCGACATGGCGACTCCTAAGGTTTTACGGGCTTCGTGAAAGGCCGGCTAAGTTACCATATTTTGCCGTCCCGGCGGGCGCTGCGCCGCACCGCCCCCCGCCGGGACGGCCGCTCCCGCAGGGTATAATGAATACTTCTTGCCCGGGCGGGGCCCCGTTGCTAGAGTAGCAGCCCTTGTAATAGCCACACTCAGCATCCCTAAACTCATGTTCGGCAATCTTCTCGGCTTCCTGTCCAACGACATCTCCATCGACCTGGGGACGGCGAATACCCTGATTTACATGCGCGGTAAGGGCATCGTGCTCAATGAGCCCTCGGTCGTCGCCATTCGCCAGGATCGCGGACCCGGCGGCCCCAAGTCCATCGAGGCCGTGGGCGCCGATGCCAAGAAGATGCTGGGGCGCACCCCCGAGAACATCATCGCGATCCGCCCCATGAAGGATGGCGTGATCGCCGACTTCACCTACACGGAGAAGATGCTGCAGCACTTCATCCGCAAGGTGCACGAATCCAAGGTCTTCCGCCCCAGCCCGCGCGTCCTGATCTGCGTGCCCTGTGGCGCCACCCAGGTCGAGCGCCGTGCCATCCGCGAATCCGCGGCCGGTGCGGGTGCGCGCCGGGTATACCTGATCGAAGAACCGATGGCCGCCGCCATCGGCGCCGGCATCCCAGTCGACGAGGCCCTGGGCTCCATGGTGCTGGATATCGGCGGCGGCACCTCTGAGGTCGCCGTGCTGTCCCTGAACGGCATCGTCTACTCCGCCTCGGTGCGCATCGGCGGCGACAAGTTCGACGAAGCCATCAGTAGCTACGTGCGCCGCAACTACGGCATCCTGATCGGTGAGGCCACCGCCGAGCGCATCAAGCACGAGATCGGCTCCGCCTATCCCGGCAAGGAACTGCTCGAGATCGAGGTCAAGGGCCGCAATCTCGCCGAAGGCGTACCGCGCAGCTTCACCCTGACCAGCAACGAAGTGCTGGAAGCCCTGCAGGAACCGCTTTACGGCATCGTCGGCGCCGTGAAGACCGCCCTGGAACAGACCCCGCCCGAACTGGGCGGCGATGTCGCCGAACGCGGCATCGTGCTGACCGGCGGCGGCGCCCTGCTCCGCGGCCTGGACCGGCTGCTGATGGAGGAGACCGGCGTACCGGTCGTTATCGCCGACGATCCGCTGACCTGCGTTGCAAGGGGCGGCGGTCGTGTCCTGGAGATGGTTGACGAACACGGCACCGATTTCCTGGCCGTAGAATAAACCCCATCCGCCGTCGTCGAGGAGGAAACCATTAAGAAGTCCCTCTTCTTCCACGGCCCTTCCCTGCACATCAAGCTGCTGCTGTTCGTGCTGCTGTCGCTGGCACTGATGACGGCTGACCAGCGCTTCCATCACGTCGACGCCCTGCGCAAGGGGCTCAATCTGCTCGTCTATCCGGTCCAGTACGTCGTCGACCTGCCGTTTCGCATCGGCGACTGGCTGGCCGAGCAGCTCGTCACCCACAACACCCTGGTCGGCGAAAACCGCAAGTTGCGCCGCGAGGCGCTGCTCGACGACGCGCACCTGCAGCGCCTGGCCGCACTGGAAGAGGAAAACGACCGCCTGCGCCAGCTGCTGCACGCCTCCTCACACGTGAAGGCACACTTCACCGTCGCCGAACTGCTGTCGGCCGACATGGCGCCGTTCCGCCAGGAGATCCTCATCAACAAAGGCAGCCATGACGGCGTCTATCTCGGCCAGCCGCTGCTCGATGCACGCGGCGTCATGGGTCAGGTCACCGACGTCAACTACAACACCGCACGGGTAACGCTGATCTCCGACCCCAGCCAGGCCGTCCCCGTCCAGGTCAACCGCAACGGGCTGCGCAGCCTCGCGGTAGGCACCGGCAACCCGCAACGCCTGGAATTGCGCAGCCTGCCCAACAGCGCGGACATCCGTGTGGGCGACATCGTCAGCACCTCCGGGCTGGGCGGGCGCTACCCGCCCGACTATCCGGTCGGCGAGGTGGTCAAGATCGACCGCGACCCCGCCGAGGCCTTTGCCCAGATCGAGGTCCGTCCGCTGGCCCACCTGGAACGCTCCCGGGAGGTCCTGCTGGTCTGGCCGGCCAACGAGCACCATGAACGGCCCGGAGCAACCGACAAAAAGAGTCCTCCGGCCACAAAGAAAGAGCACGGCGCCTCAACGCACAAAACCGGGAAACGGCGGCATGGATAACGCCTTTTGCCGTCCCTGGGTGATTCCGCTCTCACTGGTGGCGGCCTATATGCTGACCATCATCCCCCTCCCGACCTGGGCGATCGCCTTTCGCCCCGACTGGGCCGCCATGGCGCTTATTTACTGGACCATGGCGCTGCCCAACCGGTTCGGGGTCGGCGCGGGGTGGATCACCGGACTGTTTATGGACGTGCTGACCGGCACCCTGCTGGGCCAGCATGCGATGGCCTTCGCGATCCTGGCCTACGTCAGTATTCGCCTGCATCAGCGTATTCGCGTATTTCCGCTCTGGCAGCAGGCCATCACGGTCGGCGCCATGCTGGCCATCACCCGCCTGCTGAGCCTGTGGGTCGATGGCATTACCGGCATGGCCCCGGGCACCTGGCTTTATTGGGCCCCGCTCATCTCCAGTATGCTGCTGTGGCCGTGGCTGTTCCTGCTGCTGCGCCAGATCCGGCGTCGCTGCCACCTGGCCTGAGTCCGCTAGAATGGGGCCCTCGCCCCACAGGAGCAGAATCATGAACGACACAGACCGCACCGCGATCGAGGCCGCCGTTTTCCGTCGCCTGGTCGCCCATCTGCAGGAACGCACCGACGTCCAGAACATCGACCTGATGAACCTGGCCGGCTTCTGCCGCAACTGCCTGTCGCGCTGGTACGGCGAAGAGGCCGCAGCCCAGGGCGTCGAGGTGGACAAGGCGCAGACCCGCGAGATCGTCTACGGCATGCCGTACGAGGAATGGAAACAGCGCTATCTGCGCGAAGCGAGCCCCGAACAGCTGGCCGCCTTCGAATCCCGCGAAGATGACACCAAGGCGTGAAGTCCCGGCCCGCCTTCATCGACACACCGCAGTCGCTTGGCACGTTCTGCCATGAGCTTGCCGGTTCCGACTGGCTGGCGATCGACACCGAGTTTCTACGCGAACGCACCTACCGCGCTCAGCTCTGTCTGATTCAGGTCGCGAATGACACCCGCATCGCCTGCATCGATCCGCTCGCCATTGCGGACCTGTCGCCGCTGTGGGAACTGCTGGGCGACGCCCGCAGCACCAAGATCCTGCACGCGGGCTATCAGGACATCGAACTCGTTTACCAGGAATCGGGGCTGATCCCGACCCCCGTCTTCGACTCCCAATATGCCGCCGGCCTGCTCGGCCTGGGGGAACAGATGGGCTATGCGCGGCTGGTCGAGACCCTGCTGGGCATCGAACTCGACAAATCCCAAAGCCGTACCGACTGGTCGGCAAGGCCGCTGAGCGCCGATCAGCTGACCTATGCCGCCGATGACGTGCGCCACCTGGGCACGATCTACCCGCGCCTGCGGCACGAGCTGGAACAGGCACACCGGCTGACATGGCTGGAAGAGGACATGGCCGCCCTGCACCGGCCGGAACGCTTCACCACCAACAGCGAGGAGGCATGGCGCAACGTGCGCGGTGCGGGTGCACTCGATCCCCGCGGCCTGGCGATCCTGCAGGGGCTTGCGGCGTGGCGCGAACAGGAAGCCATGCACCGCGACAAGCCGCGCGGCTGGATCCTGCGCGACGAACACCTGCTCAAGCTGTGCTTTCTGAAGCCCGAGGATCACCACGCCCTGGAGGCCGTCCCGGAACTCTCACCGGGCTTTTTGCGGCGTTACGCCGATACCGTGCTGGCGGCGATTCGCGCGGGGCTGCAGTTGGAGGAGGATGCGCTGCCGCCCGCGATCGACACCGGACCGCCCAGCGCCGAGGAGCGCGCGCAGATCAAGACGCTGCAACAGCGCCTGCGCGAAATCGCCACCCAGCAGTCAATCTCCGCGCCGCTGATCGCGAACCGCGCAGAAATCGAGTCTCTGGTGAGAGGCCGGCGGGACCTGCGCGTCCTGCAGGGCTGGCGGCGGCAGGTGGCCGGCGAGGCGCTGCTCGCACTCCTCGCCGACCAGCCCGGGAGCTGAAGCGCGCAGGCTATTTCTTGCCGGGGGCGTAAAGGAGGTGGGTGTAATGCGCCACGTCCTGGCTCAGGCGACGGAAATAGTGATCCAGACTGATGATGGTGTATTCGAGCAGGTTCACCGCGATGTAGGGCTGCTCCACCCGCAGCCGTTTGTACATGGCGCGCGTCAGACGCAGCATGAGCGTCCTGTCGCGCAGCGCACGCATGCGCAGCATGCGCGGCTTGCGGTCGAAGAAGGACATCTCGCCCATCAGCTCCCCCTCGAGCACGCGCGTCATTTCGACCTCCTGCGAACCGTCGTCGTGAATCAGCGCAACCTCACCCTTGACGACGAAGTACAACGCCTGGCCCACTTCACCGATCTCGGCGATGACATCCCCTTTGTGCGCCTCGACCACCTCGGTGAATTCGAGAAAGGTCTCGATCTCCTTATCGGTCAGGGTCTTGCACATGTAGTTGTTGTTGAGGAAGTCCATCAATACGGCTTCGCGGTTGCTCATAATCAAAAAACCCCCATATGTGTAGGCCTGTAAATTATAAATCATCCATTTGCAGCACTGCCGCTCTTGCATCCATACTCGGAAATCATGTACAGCGATGATCAACCACTTTGCAGGGCCCTGGCCACAGACGTCGGACAGGGCGCGCACGACCGGCTGTTGCTGCTCGCCTCTCCGGCGCATGCCGCGTTAGGCGCATGCCTGGACACGGCGCTTGAAATCACGGAATGCCGGCAGGTCGCGCCCGAAGACGGACTGACCGCCGCGAGCGACACGCAGCGGTGGGACTGCGCGGTACTCGCCGGTGCATTGGAGCAACTGCCACGCAGCGAGGGTGAGCACCTGATTTCGAGCCTGCGCGACATCTACGCCCGCCGGCTCTACATCCTCGTCGATGCCGCCACCGACCGCTGGCCGGCACGCGATCTCATCGCCTTCGGCCTGAGCGAAGTGGGACGCAGCGAAACACAAGTCCTGTACCGCTACGACGTATCCACCTACAAGCGCACGCCCGACTGGCTCAACCCACGTTTCTGGGCCCATCCGGAACTGTGGGACAAATTCCGTTGGTGACCCCGGAAACGCCCATGGACCTCAAGCCACGCCTCGCACAATACGGTTTCGTATCCAACCACGATTACAGCTACGCTGTACGCTGCCTGCTTTCGGCCCCCATCGAACACGTTCGCGCACTCGCGCTCGGCGGAGCGCCCGGACGGCGCAAAACGGCCTTTGCACACGCCCTGGCTCAGGCGCTGGAATATCCGCACGTGCTATATCACGAATTCATACCGCAGGCGGACATGCCCGAACCGGTGCGTATTCTTCCTCCGCGCGAAACGGAGGAACCCCTCGGTGAGCAGCCGGTCAGCGAGCTCGACCGCACCCTGAGCGAGGCCTGCGCCTTGAGCGAAGGTGATCGCGTGGCACTCATCCTGGACCAACTGCAACTCGCCGAGTTCCGCCATCACCTGCGTTTGGCCGATTTCATCGGCACCGGCGTGTGGAGCTACCGGGACGTGACCCTGCGCGCGCATCCGCAAAATATCCTGGTCATCCTGATCTCCGAAGAGCCGCTCTATCACACGCTGCAGACGTTGAGCTTCAAGCTGTGGGTCGACACGCCGGCGAGCGAGGCGACGGTCGTCACGCCGCATGATCTGGGCCTGGCGGAAAATGCGGCGGGTATGCTCGGCGCACTCAAGACGATCTTCGACGAGCTCGACGTCAGCCCGACCCTGCCCGAGTATCGGCGCCTGGTGCATGACATCCACGGCAACGTCAACGACGTCGACAACCTGAAGGATTCCATCTATGGATGGATCGAGGGCATCGATTACGCCCACCTGCATTCGCCGTACATGCAGCAAGTGCTGGAAAAGCACATGCCGGCGATTATGCATTATCTGGGACTGACGGAAGGCGGCGACCACCGCGTGGTCCTGAGCGACGAATTACCGCCTCACGGCTGACCGACCAGGTGGGTCTGCGGTATGCTGCGCGGCCGCCCCAACAACAAACCGGCTATCCGCAATGAATCCTGAGGAAATCAAGACACTGATCGAGGCAGGCCTCGAAAACGCCGAGGTCGAGGTCACCGGCGAAGGCGGGAAATACGAGGCCCGAGTGGTCAGTCCGCAATTTACCGGCCTCACCACCATCAAGCGGCACCAGCTGGTTTACGCCACCGTCCGGCCCCAGATCGACAGCGGCGCCATTCACGCGCTCAGCATCCGCGCCACTCTGACGCCGGAAGAGGCGAACTGAACACCCATTCAGTGGACGGCGCTGGAGCCGTCCGTCGGGTGCGTCCCCGCACTCAGGATCGCCTCCAAACGCGCCTCGTCCACGGCATGCCCCTCCAGGGCGTCGTCGATCAGGGCCGCGACCTCGTCTCCCATGAAGGTTGCCGACATGCCGATGACCACGCGTTCTCCGTCGTTGAGTTCGACCTCACCTTCTTCCTGCGCGCGGTGCAGACGCAAGCCGAGCATGTGGATCACGGCAATATTCATATCCAGGCTGAACAGCACGCCATTGCGCGGAACCGCATAGGCGGCATCCGGCTTGGACTCGGTATCCTGGCGCATGGCCTTGAGCGAGTTGGACATCTCGGTCAGACATCCGCGCATCAACTCGATCAGCTTGGCTCCTTGGATCTTCATGATTCGTCCTATCGGTCTTCGCATCTCGGGCTTGAACCCCAAATGATATAGTGATGTCCTTTGAGGCACCACGCGCCGCGCATGATAACCGCCAAGGGCAAAGAGGAAATCCACAAGCTGATCGCCTCCGACCTGGTCGAGAGCTGGTCGGAAACTGACCAGAAACTGCGCAACGTGGTCAAGATGCTGCTACTCACCCGCCCCGACCTGATCCGCCTGTATTTCTTTCCCGCCGTCTGGCAGCGCATTACCGAGCTCGACAAGCGGCAGGCGGCGGCCGTCATCCTGGCCGCGCTCAAGGCCGAGGTCGTCGCCCAGGCGGGCGCGCCCGGGGTCGCCGCCCGCGAACAGGCGCGTTTTTACCTGGAAACCCGGATACCCACCGAGCAACACCGGCGCAAACACCTGACCGCACTCCACAACAAAAAAAGCTCCCCCAAGGGCGCGCTCAGGTTCGCAACCGCAAGTCCCGTTGCTTTTTAGAAGTTCTTGGGTGAGAAATCCTCGATCGCCGGCGTTACCAACGCCTTCTGGCTGGAGAAATAGGCCGCAAGGTTCTCCATATCCTGGTCGGTCAGGCTCGCCACCATGCTGGTCATGATCGGATTCTTGCGCGCACCGGACTTGTATTCCTTGAGGGCACGCAACAGGTAATCCTCGTACTGCCCCGCCAGCACCGGATAGGCCGGGTTGGTCGAATGCCCGCCCTTGCCGTGGCAGGCCACGCACATCTGCGCCTTCTGCTTGCCGGCAACCGGGTCACCGGCGGCATGCACCGCGGGTACGGCCAGGATAAAACTCAGGGCGGCGGTCATAATCAGAGACTTGTTCTTCATTATTTCCCCCGCTCGCTCATTTGCGTTGTTTGTAGCTGGCGAAAAAGGCCGCGATGTCTTCCATGTCCTGCTTGCTCAGGCTGGAGGCCTGGGCATGCATGGTCCCATGAGACCGCTGGCCGGACTTGTACTCCTCGAGCGCAGCAATGATGTATTGCGCATGCTGGCCACCGAGTTTCGGCACGTGGTAAGTGGGATAGACATTGAAGTAGGTTTTCACCCCGTGACAGCCCAGACACAACGCCGCCTTCTGTTTGCCCGCGACCGGATCGCCGGCAGCCCATGCCCCTCCCGCGGGCAGCATGAGCAGGCACAGCGTCGCCGCAAGCAGCCTGTATGACCTCATACCATCCTCCTTATCTATTTTTTGCAATTATTAACTAATCACATTTACCTGATTTCATGCCCGATTATACACACCGAAAACCCAGATAACATTTAAAAATAAAATCTACTAATACACTGATTTTTTGTAAAATTGGCGTGTTTTTTATGGAAAAAATACAGCTTATATTTAATAAATTAATAATATGCCGCTTGAAAATCACATATACATGACCTAGACCCCCAGATTCAGGCAGTCCATCATGCAAGGAGGTGATCTGGTATGTGTTTTTGTGAAGCCGACATCGTGAACGTCAAGATCCATCTCAGCGCCAAACGCAAATACCCCGCACTTCGCTACCACCACGAGGCCCTGAGCCGTACGGCCCGGGAATTCGGTTTTCGCTGGAGCACCCAGGTCGACGACCTGGATGAAGCAACCCGTGCACAAATGATCGAACACCTGATGGCGGCACTCCCTCCAACGGCGAGATCAAGCGACAAAGCAGCTTGAACTTCGACGGGGGCCGGCTTACGCTGGCTCCCGTCGTAACTGCCATTGGAAATACCATAACTATGCAAGCCATCACGAAATGGTTGAGTGTTTTTATCGTCTTTTTGTTTATCACGCAGGCTAACGCAGCAGAGGAGGATTTCCCGGGCAGGAGGCTCTACCCACTGGATAAAACCATCACCCTTGAGAACCTGCACAAGACGTACGACAAGGCCGCAATCGTCGACGTCCGCTCGGACTACGAGTACAACACGCTGCATATCAAGGGCGCCAAGAACATCCCGCTGACCTCGAAGGACTTCGAACAACAGATCATCGCCTTGCGCAAGGCCGAGCCGGACACCCCGATCGTGTTCTACTGCAACGGGCATACCTGCATGAAGTCCTACAAGGGCACCAAACGTGCGCGTCTCGCCGGGGTCGACAACGTCTTCGCGTTCGATGCCGGCATCTTCGACTGGGCGCACGCCCACCCCGACCTGTCGGTACTGCTGGGCAAATCCCCCCTCGATCCCGACAAACTGATCAGCAAGAAGCAGCTGGCGGCGCACGAGCTCGACCCAGAGGAATTCGCCAAGCGCGCACACACCGGCAACGCCATCGTGCTGGATATCCGCGACCGTTATCAGCGCGAAGGCCTGGAGTTCTTCCCCGCCATACAGCACAACGTGCCGCTGGACAACGACCAGCTCAAACAGTACGTCGAGCAAGCAAAACGCGGCAACAAGACCCTGCTGGTATACGACGCCACCGGCCACCAGGTCCGCTGGCTGCAATACTTTCTGCAGGAGGAAGGGCTGACCGGCTACTACTTCATGCAGGGCGGCGCGAAGGCGTATTACGACAGCATGCTCAATGCCATACGCTGAGCCCGCTCCAGCCCCCGATGTCGTCCTCGTCGGCGACATCGGCCTGTCCCCGCTACGGGCGCTGTTCGCGCCCTACGGGCTGCGGGTAGAGGAGGTTTCCGGCGAGATCCCCGGCAGCTACTGGGGACCGCCCGAGGCCGGGCTGCGGGGCGATGCCCTCTACGTCCGCGCCGACACGCCCGTCCATTCCGCACTGCATGAGGGCTGTCACTACCTGTGCATGGACCGGGCGCGACGCCGCGCGCTGGACACCGACGCCGGCGGCGAGCCGCAGGAGGAGAACGGCGTCTGCTATCTGCAAATCCTGCTCGCGGACCGGCTGCCCCATTACAGCGCCGGGCGGACGATGCGGGATATGGACAGCTGGGGATACAGCTTTCGGTTGGGCAACGCCCGCGCCTGGTTCGAGCGCGACGCAGAGGACGCCAGGGCATGGCTGTACGACCACGGTCTGATCGATGGGCAGGGCCAGCCCAGTGGATTCTTGCGAAGAGACTGAAACCGGTCAGCCCAGCCTGTATTCGACCAAGTGCCCTTCGTTGTGCTCGAACCGCTCGCCGAAACTGATCACGCCTTCGCCCTGCAGCACGGTTTCCGATTTGGCCAGACGGGTCACGCCGCCGTCCTCGCCCTTGATCAAGGTGCCGTTGCGGCTCTGATCCTTGAGAAAGAATTCGCCGTGACGGCATTCGATGGTCGCATGCAGGCGCGAGACAAAACTCTCGTCGATCTGCAGATCGGCCTCTTTGGAACGGCCAACCGTGAACGGTGGGGCGTCGAACGAGACGACGAACTCCTTGTCCTGGTACTTGAGCCGGAGATGCTCACCCAGTGACTCCCGGAGATCGACGTCGCTCGAACGGCGGTCGATGATCCGACGCCGGTTGTGCGTCACCAGATTCCCGTCCGAATCGCGAAAGGGGTACTCCGGCGTCTTACCCCATTTGCGTCGTTCTCGTTTTCTGCGCTCTTCTGTCACCAACACACCCTCTGCATCGCGAAAGGGGAAATTCGGCGGTTTCCCCGCGGATGGATCATCACCCTGGCCGGCCATATTGAGACTGCTACCCCGCTGGTATTAAGCCTTTGTTTTTTTATGGAGTATATCCAAGGCTGCTCGAAAGCTGAACAGTGGGAGGGGAAATTGAAAGTCGGTCGCGCTGAACTATGCTTTACGGATGAGCCAGCAATAATCCGGAGGACGCATTATGGACGCTCGCGAACTCAATCAACGCTGTGTTGCGCTCTTCCAGAACCCGGATGTACGCAACCATTTCTGGCATCCACGCATGTTCTGGGAGGTGCACGGGCAGGACACGCCGTCGCTGGACGACCTTACTGAACCCAAGGTCGACCTGATGGAACTGGAAGTCCTGCTTTCCGAGTCGGCCCATGTCGAGTCGGTGTGCGCGGACGCTCTCGAACAGCGTGAACCGGGGCGCGCCACACTGATCCGGCACATGTTGCATCGGGGCGACATGCCCTTGTTGCACCGTCCCCACTAGACTAAGCTGGCCGCATCTCAGTGCCGTACGGTCCTGCCCTTTAATCCACGCCCCGTGAGGCCGGCGATGAAACATCTGTTACCGATTTTGACGCTGACGCTGCTGGCCGGCTGCCAGAGCATGCAGGGTGCCGACAATCGCTATGCGCTGCCCGCCGTGGGCAGCCGGATCGTCCTGCACCGGCCCCTGACCGTCCCGCCGGACGCGACCCGCGTCTTTGTCCAGGACGGCAAGGTGGTGCGCTACGGAAACCTGGACCTCTACCGCACCAGCTGCAGCTTCGAGATACGCACCCTGAGCGGAAAGCCGCGCAGCATCATGCCGGACAGCTTCACCGTCACCCGGGTGATTCAGGATACCGGCGAGGTGGTCATGCGCAAGCCGGTCATGGTCGCCAGCCGCAGACTCAGCGGCCTGGACAGCGAAGGGCCGTCCTTCATCTTCTACAAGGTGGAAATGCGCCTGAAATCGGCCAAGCAGCCCAATGTCATGCGCGTAACCTGCAATGGGGCGCAAGCGGAACCGGCGAATGCCGAACCGCCCACCCTGCAGGAAATCCATGCGGCCCTCGGTGGCGTCGCCACCCTGCAGGCCCCCGCCCCCGGGAACTAAGCAGACAGCAGCCGGATCACCGCATCGGCCGCGCTGCCGCTGGACTGCGGATTCTGTCCCGTAACGAGACGTCCATCCACGATGACGTGATCGCGCCACGGGGCGGCCGCATCCACGTCGGCACCCAGCTCCCGCAGGCGGGACTCGAGTAAAAACGGCATCAGGCCGTCCAGCTCCACCGCCGCCTCCTCGGCATTGGTGAAGGCCGCGATCCGATGCCCCTTCACCACCGGCGTACCGTCGGCCCGCTGTGCGTCGAGCAGCGCGGCGGGGCCGTGGCAAACCGCCGCGACCACCTTGTCCTCGTCCGCGAAGCGGCCCACCAGTTGCGCCACGGCCGCGTTACCGGGCATGTCGTACATGGTGCCGTGACCGCCTGGGAAAAAGACGGCATCGAACTGTTCGATATCCAGCTCGTCCAGCGCCTGCGTATCCCGCAGGGCCTCCAGGGCCTCGCGATTCGCGGACGACTCAGCATCGTCCGGCATGCTGCGGGGATCGATCGGCACCGTCCCGCCCCGCGGGCTGGCCACCGTCACGTGATATCCCTGATCGCAAAACCGCGCGTAGGGCACCGCGAATTCCTCGAACCAGAGCCCCGTCGGGTGCTCGTCGTCGATGTGGTCATGGTTGGTGAGCACCATCAAGACCGATTTGGGTGTAGTCATATGCGCCTCCTCCTCCCGGGCTGAAACGATTGGCATGCCGGTCCGTGCCGGCATGCACGTTGGACAAACGGCCAGCAGGTTCTATCCCGACCGGCAGGTTAATTGGCGAACTCCAGCCGATCCCGCAGGGCATCCACGGCCTGGCGGGCGCAGGCCTCGTCCTTGTCGCCACCGGGCGCCCCGCTCACCCCCAGGGCACCCACCAGCGAGCCCGCCGCACGAATCGGCACCCCGCCCTGCAGCACCAACACGCCGTGTACATGGTCCATTTCCATGCGGATATCGGCGCGGTTGGTCCGAAACGCGCCGGAACTGACGCCGGAGAGAATGACCGCATTGGCCTTGTCCCGGGCGATCTGAATCGTAAACCGCGGTGCGAGCGTGTTCCGCATCATGACCTGCGGAATGCCCTCCCGGTCCACCACCACCGCGGTCACCTGATAGCCGGCCTTGGCGCAGGCCTGCACGGCCTGCCGGGCGAGCTCACCGGCCATTTGCAGCGTAAGCTTGCGCACCGAGATCAGATCGGCCGCCTGCACGCCCGCTGGTGCGAATGCCAGCGTACCCGCAAACAGCGCCGGCAACAGACTCGCGATGATTGTGCGTAACGACATGATCATCTCGCTCCTATTTTATCGGGGTCATTGGTTGGATACGGATGCCCCGGTTCAGCCCAGCCCCGGGAACAGCTGCCGCAGACCGCCGGCCATGAATTCGACGCCGATGGCGGCGATGATCAGGCCCATGATACGGGTCGAGATATTGATACCGGTGTTGCCCAGCATCCGCATCAGCCACGGCGCCGAGCTGAAACACACCCAGATCAGCAGCGCCACCAACAGAATGCCACCCGCCAGCCACGCGTCGTGCTGCACTGACACCGGGCGGGGCGCATACAGGATTACCGTCGCGATCGCGCCCGGCCCCGCCAACAGGGGGATGCCCAACGGCACCACCCCCACCGACTGCTTGCCTTCCGCATCCTGCATTTCCGCCTCGGTCTGCCTCACCGGACTGGGACGGGCATTGAGCATGGCAAAGGCGACCAGCAACAGGATGATGCCGCCGGCCACGCGAAAGGAGGCGAACGAGATACCGAAAAAACGCAGTACGCTGTCGCCGCCGATCAGCGCCAGGATGAGCACCGTTGCCACGGTAATCGCCGCCAGCCGGCTCGCCTGACGGGTCTCGGCGCCGCTCAGATGCCGGGTCATGCCCATGAAGATCGGCAGACTGCCGATGGGATCCACCATGGCGACCAGCGCGACAATGAATTTCACGAACTCCGTCCAATCAACCATGAGCGTTTTCGGATTCCCGTATCGTCGATCGTCCATCCGGCACCGGCCGCACCCGGGTGCGCACCATCTGCCATATGTCGCAGCCGGCAGCTAGAATTCATGCCTGTTCAGCGAAAACACATTCAACACCACATGTCACAAGCCTCACAAGCGGCCGCACCGGTTTGCATCGTCACCGGCGGCGGGCAGGGCATCGGGCGGGCGATCGCCGAGCGGTTTTTGTCCGGCGGCTACCGTATCGTGATCGCCGACCGCGATGTCGATGCCTGCCGGGAAACGACGGGGCAGCTGCAATCACAAGGCGAGGCACTCGGCCTCACCGTGGACATCGGTCACGATGCCGATGTCATCGAATTGATGCGGCAGACGGCCAAGCGCTTCGGCCGCCTCGACTGTCTGATCAACAACGCCGCCATCGCCTGCAACAAACCCATCGAACAACTGAGCCTGACGGACTGGAACCGGGTGATCGGCACCAATCTGACCGGCACCTTCCTGTGCAGCAAACATGCCGCGCCGCTGTTGCGTGAAAGCCGCGGCGCCATCGTCAATCTCTGCTCCACACGGGCGCGCATGTCGGAACCGCATACCGAGGCCTACTCGGCGTCCAAGGGCGGAATCTACGCCCTCACCCACGCCCTGGCGATGAGCCTCGGCCCCGAGGTGCGCGTCAACAGCATCAGCCCCGGCTGGATCGACGTTACCGGCTGGCAGAAGCGCGCCTCGCGTCAGCCTGCCGCGCTGAGCGAAGCCGATCACGCCCAACATCCCGTTGGTCGTGTCGGACGTCCGGAAGACATCGCGGCGCTGGCCTGGTATCTGTGCTCCGATCAGGCCGGATTCATCACCGCCCAGGACTTCGTGGTCGACGGCGGCATGACACGCAAGATGATCTACGTCGAATAGGCGCCGCCTATTGCCCCATCGGCTGGTAAGTGAATCGCTGGCCGCCGATCGAGGCCTCGAACATGAAACCGCCCTTGGGCAGCGTGAATACCGCCACGCCGCGCTCGTAGGGCGCGTTGGCGGCGGCACCGGCCTTGGCGACCACGGCCGAGGCCTGGGCGTCGAATTCCAGCTGACCGCTGCGGAAGCGATCCAGGGATGCCTTGTCGCGGAAAAAGATCAACTCGCTGTAGGCCTGGCCGCCGATCTGGAATCCGACCGTCAGCTGGGTCAACGTGGTCCGGCCGAGCACCTGCCCGCCGCGATAAACCAGCCCGCGCCCGAAGGCGCCACCCACGGTGGCGGCCCCTTTGCCGACGTTGGGGAACACCGCATAGGCATAGGCCTGGTCGAAAAAGCTGCGCAGCGACGGATCGCGCTGCAAAAAGCGATCGACGGTCGTCCGCGCCTCGGCCTCGGCCCGGGCATCGCGGTTCGGATTCCAACTCGCGCAGGCGCTCAACAACAGCACGCAGCCGAGCGCGAGCAGGGACAGACGCCTCCCCGGCACGTGGAATCGATGATGATTTGCGTTTGACATGGACGACTCCTCAGGACAACACGTTGGCCTTTGCTCCGGGCCCGGCGACCGGACGGGCGGGATCGCGTATCCATTCGCTCCAGGAACCGGCATAAAGCCCGGCGCCGGACAAGCCGGCCAGCTCCATGGCAAACAGATTATGGCAGGCCGTCACGCCGGAACCGCACATATGGACGACCTGCGCCGGCGGGTGCGCCGCGATCAGCGCCTGAAACTGTTCGCGCAACTGCGGGGACGGCAGGAAACGGCCGTCATCGGAAAGATTGTCCTGATAGGGACGGTTCAGCGCGCCGGGGACATGGCCGGCCACCGGGTCCAGCGGCTCCTCGGTTCCCTCGAAACGCGGCGCGGCGCGCGCATCCACCAGCAGCATATCGCCGCTCGCCAGCCCGCTCAGCACCTGCTCGGCGCTCAACCACTGCGCCAGCGGCGGCCGCTCGGGGAAATCCCGGCGCGCGTAATGGGGCTCGGCACTGTCGACCGGCCGGTCCGCCGCCAGCCAGGCGGGAAAGCCGCCGTCCAGGATGCCGACCGCCTCGTGCCCCATCCAGCGCAGCAGCCACCACAGACGGGCGGCGAAGGCGCCGCCGGCGTCATCATAGACCACGACCCGGGTTTGCGCGGCGATGCCCCAGCCCCCCAATCGCTGCCGGAGCTGTTCCCGCTCCGGCAGCGGGTGGCGTCCGCTCGACTCGGTGATCGGCCCCGAGAGGTCACGGTCGAGATCGGCATAGATCGCCCCGGGGATGTGTCCCGCCGCATAGGCCCGATATCCCGCATCGGTATCGGCCAGCGAGAACCGGCAGTCGATGATCCGCCAGTCCGGATCCTGCAGATGGGCTGCCAGCTCACCGACGGTAATCAGGGCCGTACGGGACATGGGTGGTTACGCGGGTTGAAGGCCTTGCAGTGCATGCCACAAGTCTAGCGCATGCGCACAGCAAGATTGGTGTTGCTAACGTGACCGCTAGCCGGGTTGTCTTTCGTCCAATCCGTTCAACAGCTGGGCTTCAATGGCGGATGCGTCTACCGGCCGGCTGATGAGGTAGCCCTGGGCCAGCCTGCAGTGCTCGCCGCGCAGGAATTCCAGCTGTTCCTCCTGCTCGACCCCTTCGGCGACCACGTCCAGCCCCAGAGAACCGGCCATCGCGGTGATCGCCTGTACGATGGTGGCATCGTCCGGGTCGATGGTCAGGTCGCGGATGAAACTGCGGTCCACCTTCAGGGTATTGATCGGGAAGCGTTTCAGGTAACTCAACGAGGAATAGCCGGTACCGAAATCGTCGATGGCGATACGCACACCCATCTCGTGCAGCGCCTTGAACCGCAGCATGGCCTCCTTGTCGTCACGCATGATGACGCTTTCGGTGATTTCGAGTTCCAGGTCGGCGGGCGACAATCCGGTCTCATCGAGTATGTCCTTGAGCACGGTGATCAGGCCGGCATCGGAAAACTGCCGGCCGGAGAGATTGACGGCGATCCGGGTGGGATAGCCGCGCAAGGTCTGCCAGCGGGCAGCGGCACGACAGGCCGTACGCAGGGCCCATTCGCCCACTTGGACGATCAATCCCGTTTCTTCCAGCACCGGGATGAATTCGACCGGCGGCACCAGCCCCAACGTGGGATGCTCCCAGCGCAGCAGGGCCTCCAGTCCCGCCACTTCGCCTGTCCAGATATCGACCTGCGGCTGGTAGTGCAGCACGAACTCCTCCCGCTGCAACGCCTGCCGCAGACTGGTCTCGAGGCTCATGCGCTCGTAGGCCTTGGCCCCCATGTCCCGCGAGTAGAACCTGAAAATGTTCCGCCCCTGTTCCTTGGCGTGGTACATCGCCAGGTCGGCGTTCTTGATCAATGTCGAGGCGTCTTCGCCATCCACCGGGTGCAGGCTGATACCGATACTGGTGGTAATGAACAGCTGACGCTCCACCAGGTCGATCGGTTCGGTCAGCGCCGCCAGTATCCTGCCCGCGACCGCCTCCGCGTATTCCCGCCCGGACGCCGCCTCCAGCAGAATGGCAAATTCGTCGCCGCCAAGCCGGGCTACCGTGTCGCTTCCGCCCACGCATCCCCGCAAACGATCGGCCAGTTCCTGCAGGATGGCGTCGCCGATGTCATGACCAAGTGAATCGTTGATCGTCTTGAAGCGATCCAGATCCAGAAACATGACGGCGAGTTCGGTGCGCCGGTGGCGGGCGGCAAGCGCACGGGACAGACGCTCGCCGAACAGTGCACGGTTGGGCAGGCCGGTCAGCACGTCGTGATGCGCCAGATAATGCAGCCGGTTCTGCGTCTCCATGCGCTCGGTGATGTCGCGCCCGGTGGCCACGAAATGACAAATATCCCCTTCGCTGTTCTGCAACGGGGTGATGGTCTTTTCCTCGTAATACAGGCCGCCGTCCTTGCGCTTGTTGATCACTACACCCCGGTATACCTCGCCCCGCAGAATCGTCTCCCACATGCGCTCGTAGAATGCGCGCTCCTGGCGTCCCGATGAGAGAATCGAAGACTTGCGACCGATCGCCTCCTGGCGTGCATAACCGCTGACCGTTTCGAAGGCACGGTTTACGTATTCGATAACGCCTTCGCGGTTGGCGATGGTGACCGCATCCGCGGTCTGCTCGACCGCCATGGACAGCTTGCGCATGCGCTCTTCGGCTTCGCGCCGTTCGGTGACGTCACGGGTGATACCTTCGATACCCGCAATTTCGCCTGCTTCGTTGCGATAAAACTGGGCGCTGGTCGAGACCCAGATCACCCTGCCGTCGCGACGGCGTATTCGTGCCTCGTAGTTGGTGACCGCACCGCCGGCCTGCTCCAGCGCGCGCATGAATTTTTCCCGTCCCTGTGGATCGACGTAGATACCGGCAAGTCGCATGCCCAGTACTTCCTCGCGATCGAAACCCAGCAGTTGACGCACGGAGGGCGAGGCGTGGGTGATCCTGCCCTCCGGATCCGTGCGGTAGTAGGTGTCCTGCAGGTTGTTCAGGATGGCGGAGAGTTCGCGCTCCGAACGCCGGACCTGCTCATACGCCTTGACCCGCTCGGTGATGTCGATCGCCAGACCGATCGCCCCCTGAAACGCCCCTTCGTCCGATTTCAACGGCGAGTAATGGATTTCGTAGACGCGACCCTTGTAGCGTTCCACCGCGGTGAATTCCTCGCCGGCCAGCGCGCGGTCCGCCAGCGCCACGATTTGCGGATCGCCCCTGAAATACTCGTGCACGGTCTTCCCTACCGCATCGCCGCCCATAACCTGCAGCCCGCGCCCCTCCGACAGGGTGATCATGCCTTGCACATCGATCAACCACAGCACCAACGGCGCGTTGCCGATCACATATTTGAGTTCGATCTCCCGCTCGTGCAGTGCGAGTTCCGCCTGCTTGCGCGCCGTGATATCGAACATGAATCCCTGCAGGCGCATCGCCCCCGCTTCATCCACCACGACCTGTACGACATCACGGATCCACATCACGCGGCCGCCTGCCGCGATGAAACGGTATTCGAACTCGTGGTCCAGGGCCTGCTGCGTCATTTTGCGACAGTATTCGGCGGCCTGTTCCAGATCGTCGGGATGTACCCGGGAAACCCAGAAACCGGGCGCGTACCAATCCTCGGACAGATAACCGGTGATCTGCGCCGCCTGGGGACCGACGTAGGTAAACCGGAAAGTCTCTGCATCGGCCTCCCAGGGGATGGCATTGGTCGTCTCCACCAGGTGGCGGAAATAGGCTTCCTTTTCCGCCACCTGCTCAATGGCCTGGATGCGGTCAGTGACGTTGATCAGCGAAAGCACCAACCCTTTGATCTCGCCGTCCGGACCACGCACGGGCGCGAGCGTCCAATCCCAGTGGCTGACACCGCGCTCCGGATGCTCCGTATATTCAAAAGGCTTGGCCTTGGCGACATAGGGTTCGCCTGTTTCCAGCACCTGTCGAAAGATATGCTCGTTGCCGGTATCGGGATACAGATCGAAATGGTTCCTGCCGATGAAGTCTTCCGGCTCATGTTCATCGAGCGCGGCATAGGCAGGATTCACCAGCACGAAGTCGAAGTTCGTGTCCAGAAAAGCGGTGGGCACCAGGGTATTGTCGAGAACGGCCCTGAAAACAAACAGGTCTTCGGTGCAGGAAGCGACGTCCTTGCAGGCCGTAAAACGACGTTCGCGGATCATCCGGCGGTCTCGCCAAAAAACCGGGATGTCCGGCGGGTGGCGGAACCGGCGACGATGCGATGA